>CAINVQ010000029.1 GCA_903854175.1 uncultured Actinomycetes bacterium
CACATCTATTCGGGCAAAGTCCGAGATCTGTACGAAGTAGATGCGCAGCGCTTGCTGATGGTCGCGTCTAATCGTCTCAGTGCATTCGATGTTGTCATGAACGAAACAATTGAAAACAAGGGCCGTGTATTAACTGGCATGACTAATTACTGGTTACGTGAATTTTCTGAATTAGTTCCCATGGCACTTATTTCGTGCGACCCAGAAGAAATTGAAAAGTCTGTTCCAGGTTTCATGAACAAAAAAGAGTGGCATGGCAGCACCATGCTTGTAATGAAGGCAGAAATGCTTTCACTTGAATGCATTGTTCGCGGGAGACTTGCGGGGCAGGCGTATGACGAATATATCCTTACTGGAACGGTTCACAACATGCCGGCGCCAAAGGGAATGTCGCTAACTGATCCTTTCCCAACTCCTATGTTCACCCCTTCAACGAAGGCCGACGAGGGGCACGACATCAACATTGACCTAGCAACAGCTGCATCAATTGTTGGGTCCGAAACCCTTTCTCAGGCTGAGTCAATGTGTCTTGATCTATTCAGTAGGGCTAGCAAGAAACTTGAAGCATCGGGACTCACCCTTGCTGACACCAAGTTTGAACTTGGCTTCATCGACGGAAAACTTGTTGTATGTGATGAAGTGCTTACACCCGATTCATCAAGAATCTGGCCAAGCGACCAAGTCCGTTCGGGAGAGACACCTCCATCTTTTGACAAGCAACCCTTCAGAGACTGGTTGAGTCAGCAATCATGGGACAAAACACCACCTCCACCGACTGTCCCGCAGGAAATTCTTGACATCACTTCCAAAAGATATGTCAGTGCGTATGAAAAAGTGACCGGTAAACCACTCTCAGACTGGTACGGTGCGTAGCAATGAAATACTCAATCATCGTTGACGTCACCCTTCGCCAAGGAATTTCCGACCCTGAAGGGGCGACTATTGAACGCGCACTTCCTGCACTTGGCTTCACTGGTGTGAGCGATGTTCGTGCTGGTAAGTCCTTTCGACTCAATGTTGAAGCGGATAATGAAGCTGCAGCACTCGAAAAAGCGACTGCACTCGCACAACGACTTTTGTCGAACCCAGTTATTGAAGATTCGCGCGCGCGTATAAGCGCAGAAGGATAACTATGTCGCGCATTGGCGTTGTAGTTTTTCCAGGATCAAACTGTGAATACGATGCCGCTGCAGCAGTAACGCAACTAGGCGGCACCGCCGAGTTTGTATGGCACGGACAAGACAACGTTGATGGTTTTGACGGAATAATTCTTCCTGGTGGGTTCGCGCATGGCGACTATTTGCGACCTGGTGCACTGGCACGTTTCTCGCCAGTCATGACAGCAGTTGCCAAGTTCGCGAGCGAAGGTGGTTCCGTTCTTGGAATCTGCAACGGTTTTCAGGTACTAACTGAAGCAGGGCTTCTACCAGGCGCGCTGCAAAAAAATCGTGGGCTCACGTTTCTATGTCACCCAACAACGTTGATTGTCGAGTCAACGAGGTCGGTGCTCACAAGTAATGCCACCAAAGGCCAAGAGCTAAGTATTCCAATCAATCACTTCTCAGGCTCGTACACGTGTGATGACAAGACCTACGAAGAACTTGTGGCAAATGATCAGATTGTCCTTACGTACAAAGAGAACCCGAACGGTTCAAGAAACGATATTGCGGGCGTTTCGAATCTCGCCGGAAACGTTGTTGGTTTGATGCCTCACCCGGAGCGTGCAATGTCACTGCTACTTGGAAGTGCAGACGGCAAAGTGTTGCTATCGAGTTTTGTAGGAAAGACTCTCAGCGTTCGTTAGTTTTTCGCTCTGCTTATGCCTGCAGCTTTAAGCACATCTGCGCTAACACCCATTTCACGGAATGCGGCGTAGCTGATTCCATTTCGCTTGGCGTATGACTGAGCAATTTTGATGAAGTCCTTTTCGACACTTGCGAGGTCCACGCGTGCATTTAAACGCTCCTTCTCCGCAACCAGGTCAAAGCGTTTCTGGGTCAGCTCAAGTCGCTGAACTGCTCCAGAATTGACTATTTCTTTGTCAAGCCGAGCAATCTGCATGCTTATTGATTCAGGAGTGCGCTTACGTCCACGCTTACCTTTCCCTGCAACAATTGCCTCTAAATACCTATTGACAACTCGAGATTCATTTCGGCCAAGAGCCAGTTTTTTCTTGTGCTCATCTGTCATGGTTCGCTTAGCTGAAGGTTTATTCTTTGTCGGCATCGGGGATCCTTTTGTAATAAGACACGTAACTTTTCAACTGCACAACCGCTGAGAGAGAGAATGTTAAAGACATAAATCAACGACATAAGCGCATTTACTTGGTTCAAATTGAATTGAATCATGTCAACGTTATTTTTTGTTATCTAATTGAATGACATAAAGACTTATTTCAAAAGAATTAATTTCTTTCTTATTTACGTAGTAGTTGTCGAAAATAATTGTCATGTCGTACCTAATGCCGAGTAGTTTGGAGGCGTGAGTAGCGCACCTGAATCCCTGCACCGAGCCCTTGGGCTAACCGATTCTGAATTCGAAGACATCAAAACTGTTCTCGGTCGCGAGCCAAATCATCTCGAGCTAGCGCTGTATGGCGTGATGTGGAGTGAACACTGCTCCTATAAATCTTCACGAATCCACCTAAAGCGTCTCCCATCAAAGGGCGATCATGTTCTCGTTGGCCCCGGTGAAGGAGCTGGCGTGATTGACGCTGGCGACGGCATTGGCGTGGCGATTCGAATTGAAAGCCACAACCACCCTTCAGCAATCGAGCCGTATCAAGGAGCCGCAACTGGCGTTGGTGGAATTTTGCGCGATGTGTTCTCCATGGGAGCACGTCCTCTCGCAGTTATGGACCCACTCTTTTTTGGTGAACTCACTGACGCGCGACAGCGCTGGTTAGTTGAAGGTGTTGTCTCTGGTGTTTCTGGCTATGGCAACTCAGTAGGTGTCCCAAACATTGGTGGTGAGCTCACTTTTGATGACTGCTACGCATCAAACCCACTCGTAAACGTTCTCTGTGTAGGAGCGCTTCCAAAAGACCGACTCGTTCTTGGTATTGCATCGGGTGTTGGTAATTACGCGGTACTTCTCGGTTCTTCAACTGGTCGTGACGGCATTGGTGGAGTGTCTGTTCTTGCGTCGGCTGGGTTCCAGGGCGACGATGGTGCAGCATCACTTGATGATGCGAAGCGCCCAAGTGTCCAAGTAGGCGACCCTTACGAAGAGAAGCGTCTCATTGAAGCTTGTTTAGAGCTGCTTGATCAAAAACTCGTTGTAGGAATTCAAGACCTCGGTGGTGCTGGACTTGTATGCGCCACCAGTGAAACTGCTGCCAAGGGCGGCGTTGGACTTGATGTAAATATCAATGCCGTTCCTCAGCGTGAAGCGGGAATGGTGTCATGGGAAATCATGACGTCAGAAAGTCAAGAGCGCATGCTCGCAATTGTCACGCCACAGGACTGGCCAGCCGTTGAAGCGCTTTGCAAGAAGTGGGAAGTCAGAGCAAACGTTGTTGCGCATGTTGTTGAACCATCGAAGGACAAAGACGGCAACCTAGTTGGCATGCTTCGAATTCGAGATGGATTTGATGGCGAAGTACTTGGTGAAGTTCCAGCGAAGTCACTCGCAGATCAGGCTCCTCTGTACAACAGGCCTATGGCTCGTCCAGCCAACCTCGACGCAATTCAAAAAGATGACCCAACGTTGGACGAGCCAGTTGGCTCTCCTAACGAAGACCTGCTTGATCTACTCATTGATCCAGCGTGGGTTTACCGTCAGTACGATTCACAACTCTTCTTAAACACAGTCGTTGGCCCAGGTCGCGACGCGGCACTTCTTCGACTCGCCGGCCCTGGTCTTCCAGAGTCGAACCGTGGCATTGCACTTTCAACGGACTCAAATCCACGTTGGTGCGCGCTTGACCCTCGTAAGGGGACACTGCTCACCGTTGCAGAAAGTGTTTCAAATTTGGCCTGTGTTGGAGCAACTGCAAAGGCACTCGTTAACTGTCTCAACTTCGGAAATCCAGAGCATCCAGAAGTTATGTGGCAACTTTCTGAATCAATTGACGGCATGGCTGAAGCGTGCAACGCAATGGGTATCCCTGTTGTTGGTGGCAACGTTTCTCTCTACAACGAAAGTGGTGGCAACGACATTGATCCAACGCCAGTTGTGGGGCTGCTTGGTGTTGTTGACTCGCTTATGTCTCCTCCACCTGGTTGGAACTGGAAACAGGGCGACAGTGTTGTGCTCGTTGGAAAGCGAGAAGCAAACGATGGCGTGGCGTTCCCACTCGGAGGATCGCGATGGGCTACTCGACGAGGGCGGCGTGGTGGCACAGTTCCTTCGCTCGACACTGCAATGTTTAATGCAACTATCAAGTTTGTCGCCGGTGAAGTTTCATGGATCTGCAAGGGTGAGCAAAGTGACGTCACTGCAGTTCATGACATTGGTAGCGGTGGCCTTAGTGCTGCACTCGCAGAAATTGTTGCAACAACAGGACTTGGTCTTGCAGCTGCAGAGTTATCAGCCCATGGCGAACTTTTTAGTGAGTTCCCAGGTCGTTTTGTAATGGCGACGAGTGATGTTGCTGCGTTCAGCGAGCGAGCAAAGTCTGCTGGAGTACCAATTGCAGTTCTTGGCACAGTTGGTGGCGACACACTAAGCGTTGGTTCAACAATCAATATCAGTGTTAGTGAAATTGAAAGTCGTCGTAGCAACGCACTTAGTAGTGCACTTGCATCAGTTGACTAACGAGCAGCCTTCATCTCGTCGAGAACTTCGTTTGGTACACGTAGGTCACCAGTACGTCCAAGACCTAACTTCACGTCTTCTTTGTACGAACCGTGGTAGTCAGATCCACCAGTAGGAATTAGTCCTGCGTTCCTTGTGAGCTTCACCATGTGTCCGCGAGTTTTTTCATTAACCCCGCCGTAATACGCTTCTGCTCCGGCGAAACCACGGTCTCTCAGTGAATTAAGCACCTTAGGCATTGTCTCTTCAATTTCGGTTGCCGAGAGTGAGGAAACATAATTCACTAGTGGGTGAGCAACAGAGAAGACTGTTCCTGATCCCTTAGCGGCATCCATGAATTCCTCCACGGACATGCTCTTTCTCGATACGTGAGCTTTGCCACCTTCGCCAAGCCAGTCAGCGAACACTGCGTTCCAAGTCTCGGGATCTTTTTCTCCGACAATCTCTGGGTGAAGTTCAAACATTGCCTGAGCGAAGTGGGGGCGACCAATATTGTCGGCGTTACCAACAAGCTCGGTGAGGAACTCAAGATTGATTTTCTCAAAACCCTTTTCGCGAAGCAGCTCAACTAACTTTTCATTGCGCTCCGTCCGGTCACGGCGCATTTCAGCAAGTTTTTGTTGAACTGGGTGGCTGAGGTCTAGGGGCAAGAAGTAGGCAAGCACATGGATATTTCGTGGCGTTGAGGGGCCACTAGAACGTTGTTTTGGGAACTCCGGATCTCGTAATGAAACCTCAGTTCCTGCAATGAGTTCAATGCCGTACTGGGCGCATGAGGCGGCCATCCGGTCATAGCTAGCGGTGGTGTCGTGGTCAGTAAGTGAGATCGCTGAAATACCAATTTTGCTGGCGTTTTGCGCCAACTGCTCAGGGGTGTCTGAACCGTCGGAAAACGTCGAGTGGGTATGTAGGTCAATCATTAGTTAAGCGTACCGAGAGCCCAAGCCATGTGCCAATATTACACAGTGCTTTCGCAACTAAATACCCATAAGGCGCAAGCTCAATGAAAGAAGCGTGCGGAGTCGTAGGGATAATTGCCCCAGGACGAAACGTGGCACACCTTTGCTTTGATGCCCTTTATGCGTTACAGCACCGCGGACAAGAATCAGCCGGGATGGCGACATTCGACAATAAGCAAATTACGGTCGTAAAAGACAATGGACTCGTCAGTCACGTTTTTAGCGACACCACCCTTCGCGCGCTGAGTGGCTCACACGTCATTGGTCACACGAGATACTCAACTTCTGGTTCTGCAAACTGGACCGCAGCGCAACCGGTGTACCGCAGCGCTGGAACATCTGGATTCGCGCTTGGTCATAATGGCAATCTCACCAACACCGCTGAACTCGCTGACGTTGCAGGTATTCAAGTGACAACAATGTTGTCCGACTCAGACCTCGTCGCAGAACTTCTCGCTCGTGAAATTGAAAGTGGTGCCGCAATGCCACATGCACTGAGGTCAGTTCTTTCAAAAGCCGAGGGTGCATTCTCAATGGTGATTCTTGAATCAGACACTGTTTATGCGGTGCGCGATCCGTACGGTTTTCGCCCACTCTGTATTGGACGACTCGGCACTGAAGATGCACCTGAAGGTTGGATAGTTGCTTCTGAGTCACCGGCACTTGACGTGATTGGTGCAGCGTTTGTTCGAGAAATAAAGCCTGGCGAGATGGTGACAATTACTGAGCAAGGTGTTTCGTTTGTTCAACTGTTAGAGCCAGCGGGCGAAAAAGAAATGCTTTGTATTTTTGAATTCGTTTACTTTGCTCGTCCCGACACGTACCTCATGGGTCACCAAGTGCACACGGCACGTCGTCGCATGGGTGAGCTTCTGGCTAAGCAGTCACACGTTGATGCAGACATTGTTATGGGAGTGCCCGACTCTGGAATCCCTGCAGCAGAAGGCTTTGCAAAGGCATCGGGAATTCCATTCGGCTACGGACTTGTAAAGAATCGTTACATCGGCCGCACGTTTATTTCACCGGACCAGAACAAGCGTGAAGCGAGTGTTCGCAGAAAGCTAAATCCTCTTCGTGAAAATATTGAAGGACAACGACTTGTTGTTATTGATGACTCCATTGTTCGAGGCACCACAACGAAGGCTCTAGTAGCAATGCTGCGTGACGCGGGGGCAAAAGAAGTGCACCTCCGAATTTCATCGCCACCATTTTCATGGCCTTGTTACTACGGCATTGATACGCCTAACCGCGAAGATCTTCTTGCAGCGAACAACACCATTGAAGAGATGCGGGACTTTATTGGATGCGACTCACTCGAGTTCATTTCTCTAGAAAACCTACGTACTGCAATTCAGTTAAATGGTGAGTGCTGTGATGCTTGTCTAACGGGCAACTACTCAGCTCCTACGCCGGTTGCACTCGGCAAGGGTGCACGCTGGTGAGTCGACTACTCGACCAAGCACCAGGGGGAATGACCTACGCGCAGTCGGGTGTCTCAATTGATGCGGGTGATGAAGCAGTAGAGAGAATTAAAAATGTTGTTGCCAGCACGAAGCGCCCAGAAGTTCTCGGTGGCATTGGTGGTTTCGGTGGCCTCTTCAAATTAGACATTTCAAAGTTCAAAGAACCAGTTCTCGTGGCGTCAGCTGACGGCGTTGGAACAAAACTTGAAGTTGCACGCCAAGTTGGTCGATACGACTCAGTTGGCATTGACCTCGTTGCAATGCTTGTAGATGACCTGGCGTGTATTGGCGCTGAGCCACTGTTTCTCCTTGACTACGTTGCCGTTGGTGCACTCGACCCAGCACGACTCGAAGAGCTCGTCACAGGAATTGCTGCAGGATGTCGCCAGGCAAACACTGCGCTCCTTGGTGGTGAGACTGCAGAACACGGTGGTGTCATGAAACCTGATGACCTTGATGTTGCTGGGTTCGCTGTGGGCGTTGTTGAGCGTGGAACTGAAATGGGACCAGAACGAGTCAAGGACGGCGACGTTCTTATTGGACTCGGCTCTCCAGGTCTTAGGTCAAATGGCTACTCACTCGCACGAAATGTTCTCGTGAAGAACCCGAGCGATCTAAACGCACCAGCATTTGAAGGTTCACCTAGAACTCTTGGAGACGAACTCCTTGTGCCTTCAGTGATTTACGCGCCAACCATTACTGCAATGCGTGCAGAACTTGGTTCATCTGTTCATGGTGCAGCGCACATTACTGGAGGCGGCATTCTCGGAAACGTTGTTCGAATCTTGCCTGAAGGTCTTAACGCAAACATTGAAATGGATTCGTTTGAGACACCTGAGATTTTCTTTGAGATCCAACGACGAGGTCAAGTGAGCGCTGACGAAATGGTTCGTGTCTTTAACTGTGGTCTCGGAATGGTTGTGAGTGTTGATCCTTCGAGTGCGTCTGCTGCGCTCTCTATTGCTAGAGCTCAAGGTATTACAGCAACAGTCGTTGGAAGCATCTCGGCTGGCTCACAAAAGGTCGTTCTCTCATGACAACTGCACGTGAAAGAGTTCTCAGTCACCTTCTAGAACACTCAGTTCGCAGGGGAGACTTCACATTGAAGTCAGGTCGTAAGTCTTCGTGGTTTATTGATTCCAAGCAAACCATTTGCGCACCAGAAGTCATGGTTGACGTTGCTGAGCTGCTGCTCGAAAAAATACCTGCTGATGCAACAGCTATTGGCGGTCTCACCATGGGCGCCGACGGGGCAACGTTCATTACTGCAGGAGTAGCTGGGACAAAAGGTCGTGCACTGCGTGCCTTTAGTGTCAGAAAAGAAGTTAAAGATCACGGTGCCGGTGGCCGTATTGCTGGTTCACTTAAGCCCGGCGACCGAGTGGTGATTACTGAAGACACCGTGACTCGTGGCACCAGTCTTTTAGAAGCTGCGCGAGTGGTGAGAGATTTCGGCGCTGAAGTGATTTTGCTACTCGCTGTTGTCGACCGTGGTGGCACTGCAGCCGCAATGGCTAAAGAAGAGGGCTGGAAATTTGATGCACTCTTCAGCGCACCCGATCTCGGATTTGACTACGAAGGCGCTTAACTAGCTGCGAGTACGTCAAGTACTCGTGTTCGCCACGCTCTGATGTCGGGGTAGAACTCGTCAGTTGTGTGACCGAAGCGAAGCACTAGTGCATCAAGTGATGGGATCACACTGATCATCTGTCCTTCGTATCCATTAGCCCAGTACGTGCCGTACTTGTCACCGCTGACCCACCACTGCCATGAGTAGAACGATCCACTTTCGTCTTCACTGTGAGGAATTTGCGCAGTGTTTACCCAGTCCTCACTAATGAGTTGTTCGCCGTCCCACGCGCCACCGCGTAAATACAAAAGTCCAAATTTTGCAAAGTCGAGTGCCTGCGCGTGAACGAAGCTTGAAGCAACCCACGTGCCCTTATCGTCGTACGCTGCGACTGCGCTGTTCATACCCAGTGGTCTGAAGAGCTTCTTTGTTAAATAGTCGTTGTATTTTTCTCCGTAGCCAACATTGTCAGCAACTATTCGACTTAAAACATTTGTTGTTCCACTGGAGTAGTTGTAGAACGTTCCCGGCTCGTGGGCGAGGGGCATTGACGCAACATATGCAGCCATGTCCTGCTTCGCGTCTCCATACAGCATTGCAATTACGTCACTTGGATTATCAACGTCGTAATCCTCAACGAACTTAAGACCATCACGCATTTCCAAGAGATCCTTGACTTTGATGTTGTGGCGAGGATCCTTTGGGTCGCTCCATTCAGGAACTGGTGCATTTTGCTCTGGGATAATTAGACCCTGTTCATTCAGCGTCCCAATGATCATGTGGAGCATTGATTTAGCCATTGACCACGAGATGAGCTGACTCGATGCAGTGATGGGTTCTGCAGGTTTGTCGAAGTAGAACGTTTCTCCACCGTAACGCTC
>CAINVQ010000030.1 GCA_903854175.1 uncultured Actinomycetes bacterium
GTTCTAACCTAGAGAGATGGCTCAGCCCTCATTCTCACCAGTACCCGCAGCAGGAGAAGTTCGCCTAACTGCTGAAACATCCGTGCCAGAAATTGGTCGTAAGCAAAAAGCAGGCATGCAGCGTCACGCCAGCTTGAGCGATGCAGCAGGTCAAGGGACTCCCGCACCAGGAGAGGGCTATGCACTCACAATCGCGAAGAATGAATGCTCGAAATTGCATTTTGAAAATCATGATGACGCGCACGATGTCGAATGCGGCATAGGACTAATTGCAGCTAAGCGCGCGAGCATTATTGGCCGTGGTCCAACTCTGGGTGATGTTCATGTCGCCCTAGAGATATTTGGCCTTAGTTCTGCAACAACGGTTTCACGAGATCAGGCACGTGCATTTTCTGGACTTGGCCATTCCTACGCTAAGCAGCGCGAATTTGTTGACGCTGTATCTGTTTCGCAATTAGTAACCCCCTAGCTAAGGAAAAAAATGAGTTTCTCACTTAATGAAGAGCAACGCGCCTTTCGAGACATGATGCGGGGTTTTGTTGACGAACAAGTCGCGCCAAATGCCGAGCACTATGACCGCGAGCAGTCATTTCCGCAAAAGAGTTTTGACGCTTGCGTGAAGATGGAGCTTCCATCACTTCAAGTACCAGCTGAATACGGTGGCGCAGGTGCTGACATGGTCACTCAGGCGATCATGGCTGAAGAAGTTTCGCGTGGTTGTGCTTCAACTGGAGTGACTGTGCTCATTTCAAAGCTCGGCATGCTGCCAGTGATGAACTTCGCGTCAGAAGAAATCAAGCATACGTACTTGCCACGCATCGCAACTGGTGAAATTCAGGCTTCGTACTGTCTTTCAGAAGCAGACGCTGGATCAGATGTTGCGTCAATGCGCACTCGAGCAGTTAAAGACGGCGACGACTGGATCATTAATGGTTCTAAGTACTGGATCACCAACGCTGGTGTCTCTGACACCTACACCGTGTTCGCGTCCACTGAGCCAGAACTCAAAGGTCGAGGCATCACGTGCTTTCTTGTAGAAAAAGACTGGCCAGGAGTTTCGTTTGGAAAGCACGAAGACAAGATGGGTCTTCGTGCATCTCCAACGAGTGAAGTGATCTTTAAGGATGTTCGCGTTCCTGATTCTCACCGCATTGGTGACGTAGGTCAGGGTTTCTCGATTGGTATGCACACCCTTGACCGTTCTCGTCCAACTATTGGTGCTCAGGCAGTAGGTATTGCGCAGGCAGCAATTGACTACGCCGGAAATTACATGAAGGGTCGCAAAGCATTCGGCGGCACGATTGCTGACTTCCAGGGTCTTCGCTGGATGTTGGCTGATATGGCAATCCGAACTGAAGCTGCACGAGCCATGGTCTACACCGCATGTGCCGCAATTGACGCTGGAGACCCGGACAATAACCTCAGTTACCTCGGTGCTGCAGCCAAGTCATTCGCTTCAGACACAGCCATGAGCGTTGCTACTGATGCAGTGCAGCTCCTTGGAGGCTACGGCTTCACGAAGGAATTCCCAGTAGAGCGCTTTATGCGTGACGCCAAGATCACACAGATCTACGAGGGCACAAATCAAATTCAGCGCATTGTTGTAGCGAAGCATCTGCTTAAGTAGATACGTGACTATCTCAATGTCTTCGGCGGAGTATGTTCGTCGTGGCCTCATAAAAATAAGCGCAAGTAACGTTCTTGGCGTTATTGACAATCTTGATCTACGCCCTACGGGAAAGATCAATCCTGTCATTGGTGTTCCACTTCGTAACTTGCAACAAAAGCGAGACGTGCAGGCATTCGCAGCAACAGCTCCAATCGCTGCAGTTAAAGCGGTGCTCGAACTTCTTGCGCTAGAGCCTATGGAGCAAATTGTTGAGGCACTCGGAGATAACGCCGAACTACCAACGTTTGATCAAATGTCTGTTGCAATTGACCAGCTTGTAAAAAATGGTTCAACCACTGACGACATTGTTGCTCTCATGGCTTTTGCCATTGGGGAAGAATTCCCAGCCGGGCCACATTGCCAGAAACTCTTTGAAGAGCGAGCTGAATACGCACTACCTCAGCTTCCTGAAGGGGCTGTTGCAACAACTTCATTCTTCACGCCCAAGGTTATTGACCCAGCAATTAAAGAGCAACGCCAAGCTCGAAAAGAAGCTCAGAAGAAAAAGAAGAAGCGCAACTAGCTCGCTTCTTCTTTTCGGAGTGCTCGTAAAAGTATTAGCAGACCGACGGCGCTCAGAACGAGCCCGGAAATTTGAACGCCAACAGATCCGCTGTGCGACTGCTCTCCGAGAAGAAATTTTTCATCAAGTGAACGAACTATTCCCCAGATAAACATTCCTGCTCCAGCAATAGCTCCAGGCTTCGTAATGAATCTTGATCCTGCAAGGAGCATCAACCAGAGCAGTCCATCTTCGGCACCCTGAATAAGTGGGACCGGAACACGGTTTCCTATTTGCCCCGCGTAGTGAATCCCAAACCACTGGTTAGTTAGGTGTCCTCCGCCGTCAACCATGAACTGGGGACCAAGAACACGTCCTAGCGCCCATCCAGCAATGAGCGCTGGAACAAGTGCGTCGGCAAATTTTGCGAGTGATGTGGTTTTCCAGTATCGGTTTTTTAGGTAGAGGCCAACTGGGATACCAATTGCTATTGCGCCAAAGCTTGCGAGGCCACCTTGCCAAATTGCGAACCAACGTCCAATATTGCCCGAGTAGTACGACCAGTTGGTGAAGATGTTGGCGAGTCTTGCACCGAGGAGCCCAGTAACGACAAGAACTCCCGCGAATGCTCCAAAGTGTGTTGAATCAATACCCGCTTTTATGAGTCTCTTCTCTGCGTAGATGTACGTTACGTACGCTGCAATAGCGAGACCAAACCCATAAATATGAAATACCAATGGTCCAATGTGAAAAGAAGTTGGAAAGGCAGACACGGTTTAGGCGCGTACTCTTCCAATGCCTGCGAATCCGTAGCCAAGTCGAACTCTAACAATGTGAACTCTTGTTCCAGTGTGCTCAGCTTCGATCATTTTTCCAGCGCCAACATACATTGCCACGTGAGAGTAGCCGTGCCACCCATAGAACAAAAGGTCACCGGGTTGAATGTTGTACAGCGGTACTCGAACAGTGTTGTTCCACTGCCCACCAGAGAAGTGAGGGAGCGCTATTCCAACTGCGTTGTACGCCAGCATTGTTAGCCCTGAGCAGTCAACGCCGTAACGACTAGCCCCACCCCAGCGATACCAAACTCCAATAAAGGTTTCAGCGGCTCGGACAGCACGACCACCAAGTGTGTTTGGTGGGGGAGCAGGGATTCCGTTTGGTCGAGCGCTGTTAAGCGCCTTTCCGTCTTTTGCTGCCTGTGCTGCTTGCAGCGCGTACACGATTGTGGCGATTCTTCCCTTGACGTGATTAAGCGTTGACTGGAGGTTGCGTTGCAGACCCTGAGCTTTTGTATATGCACCGCGTGCAACAGCATTCGCCTGCGCCGCCGCAGCTTGTTGGCTCGCTAGAACTGCACGCTGCTGAGTGAGCTGAATTTTGTAGTTCTTTAGTCCAGCAATTGTGCTTGAGACGTTTCCTTCAGCAAGTTGGTTGTAGACATTTGTTGCACCAAGTTTTGAAGCGTCAGAGGTGAACAGGGGATTGGTGCTACTTCGAGCTCCGGCATTGACATAGGCAAAAATCGCGGAGTCTTTAAGTTGGACGTTTCCTTTTTTAACTCGACTTTCAATGCTGCTTACTGTGGCCCTGGTATTTGCAATTTCTTTGTTGATCTTGCTCAGCTTCATCTGTGCTTGGTCATACTTTTGGCTAAGCACGCCAACCTTCTGATTAATTGCGTTCATTTGCTTTAGAAGTGCAGCAGCCTGGGCTCGAGCTTCCTTCAAAGTCTGAGCGTGAGCCTGGCGTGGAGAAATCACCAGAGTGCTGGTGCACACTGTCAAAATGGCCAGGGCTGTTAGAAACCACCTAGTCGTGGTGTTGGCCGTAGCGTCGATAGGCGCTCTGAGCGCTCGACGAGTCATACATATAAGGCTAGTTTGCCCGGGGCGACTTTAGGACGTCGTAAGCCTGTGAATCATCTAAAATACCTGGTCAAAGGCTATGTAAGTTCTGGGATTCTTATGAATTACTGATGATGTAACTGCATTTTCCTGCACAGAATAGGCTCGTCCCTATGTCACAGCGCTCAAAACACCTTCCACGTCGTAGTTGCCTCTCTACTCCAGGATCTTCGGACCGGTTTCTTGCCAAGGCCCCAACCGCCAAAGCAGACTTCTCCTTCTTAGACCTTGAAGATGCAGTGGCACCAAATGAAAAGGTTGCTGCTCGTGCAAAAGTTGTTAACGCCATTCGAACACTCGACTGGGATGACCGCGTGCTCTGTGTTCGTGTCAACGCGTGGGACACAGTGTGGACCTACGGAGACGTAATTGAAGTAGTAGGAAATGCCGGACCGCGTCTTGACGAGATCATGATGCCTAAGGTTCAGTCTGCTGCAGAAGTGATTGCCATGGACCTGCTTCTTACACAGGTTGAAAAGAACAGCGGACTTCCAGTTGGCCACATTGGACTTGAGTGCCAGATTGAAACCGCACAGGGACTCATCAATGTTGAAGAAATCTGTGCCGCCTCACCGCGCATTGAGTCAATTGTCTTTGGTCCAGCTGACTTCGCTGCATCAATTGGAATGCCAGTTACCACCATTGACGAAACAATTCACACCGCACAGCCATCAAACGCATTTAGCTACGTATTCGCCAAGATTCTGATGGCTGGTCGCGCGAATGGCCTTCACGTCATTGACGGCCCGTTCCTTAAAGTACGCGACCTCGATGCGCTTCGTTTTGCTGCAGGTGTGAGTGCCTCATACGGTTACGACGGCAAGTGGGCACTGACTCCAGACCAGGCACTTGTGCTCAACGAGGTCTACTCACCAAGCCAGGACATGTTTGACAAGTCCTTTGACATCTTGGATATCTACAAGGTTGCTACTGAACAAGACGGAACTGGCGCGCTCATGATGGGTGACGAAATGATCGATGAAGCATCAGCAAAGATTGCCCAGTCATTCGTAACTCGTGGTGAGCGTTCAGGAATGAAGCGCACCTCAAAATAATTAGAATACCGACTGAATTAGTCGGGATTTTGGGCATTTAAGGTGGCGTAATGGCCAGCGTCACAACTAATGATTCGA
>CAINVQ010000031.1 GCA_903854175.1 uncultured Actinomycetes bacterium
AAGCCTCTTCTTCGTACCCGAGGTTCCACTCAACCAGCAAGTTCTCACGCTCAGCGTCGCGGTTTACGCGCTCGCGGTTACGACGGAACTGTGGGTCGTGTGGAGGAAGAAAGCGAAGGCGTGCATCGATACGGTCCACGACAGCTTGAATCTGCTCTTCGTCACCAAAGACCATGCGGCACTCCCAGTGAGGGGCAATTGGTCCTAGGTAGATCACCTGGACGTGGCCAACGGGGTCTACGACTTCTACTGTCTCGGCGGCAGGAATCTGACTCACGATGCTCCTTTTAGTGAACTGCTGGATAACCATTCTACTGACATAACGCCAGATCTCCTAAAGAGCTCGAATTAACAGTAATAAAGGGAAAGGAAGTGACGTAGGTAACGGTGTTACGGGCTCTCTTAGCCTTTATTAGACGTACTTTGTAGTCATGACACGTAGACAATTATCACTAAATACTGATTGGATGCGTCTTGGAAAATGTCGAGATTATCCAAGTGAATTCTTCTTCCCCCAAGAAGGTAGAGGAGTAATTGCGTGTCAACGAATTTGTAATCAGTGTGTAGTCATTGATGAATGCTTGGAATACGCCATTGAAATGAACGCTGACCATGGAATTTGGGGTGGCAAGAGTGAACGTGAACGACGAAAGCTTGGAAGGGCGCAGCGCAGCCTGAGCGCCTAGGTAACCTGAACACACTGTGTTCGAGTGCGTTATAAACATCTCTGAAGGGGCCAACGCCTCGGTACTCGCTGCACTAATAGAAAACTCCGGCCCGTCGCTTCGAGATGTCCACAGCGACGCAGTTCATAATCGCTCAGTCTTTACATTTATTAATGAAGACCAACAGCTCCTCGTTGATGTAAGAAATTTCATTACCAGTTGCTATCAACACTTGTCGCTTGGCGGTCATGAGGGTGTTCATCCTCGATTCGGTGTAGTTGATGTTGTGCCGTTTGTTGCACTTGATGAAAACAAAGCCAGCGAAGCCGTACAAATGCGAAATGAAACTGCTGCATGGTTGAGTGAAACATTTGCTGTTCCAGTGTTCCTCTACGGGAGCACTCGCTCACTTCCAGAGGTTCGAAAAAATGCATTCACGTCACTACGTCCAGACTTTGGCCCAGTGGAGCCACACCCCTTATTTGGCGCTGTTGCAATGGGAGAACGGCCAGTGCTCGTTGCGTGGAATATTTGGCTGCGTGATTGCACAATTGAGCGTGCACGCATGCTTGCTTCAGAAGTGCGCACTGAGCATGTTCGCTCGCTGGCCTTTGCAATTGGAGACTACGTCCAGGTGAGCTGCAACTTGATTGCCCCTCGCATCACCAAGCCATCTGATGTGTATGACAAAGTGCAGTCGCTTTTAGCGAATTCAGAAATTATTGATCACTGCGAACTTGTTGGACTCTGTCCTGAGTATGTTCTTTCGAACGAAAGTCCGGGCAGAATTACTGAGCTTGGATTAAGCGTTGAAAAAACTATTGAAGCTCGTTGTAGTTAATCAACCAGCTTGAGCACGACGCTCAATTGCGCGAGCACGGCGTAGGCGTCGGCGTTCACGCTCTGACATTCCACCCCAGATGCCGAACTTCTCACCATTATCGAGGGCGTATTCAAGGCAGTCGTCTTTTACAACACAACCACGGCAAACTTCTTTGGCTTCACGTGTAGAGGCTCCGCGCTCTGGGAAAAATAGGTCTGGGTCTACGCCCATGCAGTTCGCACGAGACTGCCAACCACGATCTTCCATACCGCTCATGATCTCTACAATTTCCATGAATTTGTCCTCCGCATTAGTGACGTACGCCACCGTTGTAATTACAACGATGTCATTGTTACTGGGTTTTCGCTGGAATGCAAATCAGAATTATATAATCCCTGATAAATAGATATTTCCTTAGCCGGCTCTGCGGCTACGAACGAAGTCATCGAGGGCGTAGGAACCAAGTTCATCAACGGACGTATAGAAAGTGCGCCCCCCATTGACCTTGGAGATCTGCTCAACAAATGGGAACTGACTGCGCTCAATATCAAGCGCAAAGGTATTTATAACAATCCCAGCTTTCGTGCAGCGCAGCACCTCAGCCATGGTCTTTTGCAAGGTTTCGTGAACCGGTGGCCAAGAGAAGAAAGGCTCGCCGTTTTCCATCAAGTGAGCAGTTGGCTCACCGTCGGTGACAACAACAATTTGGCGCTCACCCTTCTCGTTTCGCATCAAGTGTCGACTTAAGGCCAAGGCGTGCTGAAGGTTGGTTCCGTAGGCGTAGTCAATCGTTAGCGAAGGACTATCTTCAATTTTGAGCTCGTGGGCCATTTCACCGAATCCAACAACTGCACAGAAGTCACGTGGATACTTAGAGCGAATGAGTTGCGTTAGAGCAAGAACCATTTTCTTGGCGGGAACAAGGTTTCCTCGCATAGCCATGGAAAGTGAAAGGTCGATTGCAAAGACTGTGGCTGCTTTTTTAGTTGATTCAAACTCTTCAACTTCGAAGTCGTCATGGTGCAGCTTCACCGGGGTGCCGGGTCCTTGACGGAAGATCGCATTACGCAACGTCTTTGGCAGGTTGAGCGATAACGGCTCGCCTGGCTCCCAGGGCTTAGATGTTTCCTCACGGTCGCCACCACGAGAGACTGTCGCCTCACGGTGAGCACCGAGCGTTGGAGAATCTTTTAGCTGGGCGAAAAGGTCTTTGAGGGCTTGCTGACCAATCTGGCGAACACCTTTTGCGGTGAGCTCCATTTTCTTCCCGTTGCGGTCAATAAATCCTTTGTCTTTAAGGCCCTTCAGCGCCTTTTGCAGGCGTTGAACGTGGCGAGCAGCGTCGTCACCAAGGTTTCGACGGACTGACTCCACATCGACTTCTGGCAGGCCCTGTGCCGGGTTCGACTGACTCAGGAAATCTTCTAAACCGCGGAGCTCGCCAAGCTGCTCAGCGACTGATGCGGCATCTGCAAATGAAGAGCCATTCTCTCCGCGCATGCGGTGTGCACGATTCCAGTCAATATCGGGTGTTGCTTGACGCAAGTTTGAAACGAGACGGTTCATCGAGAAGTTGAGGTCCATGTCTTGCATCATTTGGGCAAACAGGTTTCGAAGTTCTGCCTGCTGTTCGCCTGAGAGAGAATTAAACATTGCTTCTGCTGCAGCGGCACGTTCGGCCATTGCGCGAACAACATCTTCGAGATTTTCAGCGCCCGGAAAGAAGTCGCCAAACTTCTCCATGAAAGATTCAAAGCTTGGATCGAGCGGCTCGCCAGCACGGTCTTGTTCGATCATCTTTGAGAGTGCGTCCATCATCTCTCTCGTACGTGCGAGTTGTTCTGGATCGAGGTTCCCCATCATTTCTTTGCTCTGCTCGAAATATGTATTGAGCACGTCTTCTTTGAGTTCGTTCATTAATTGCTCGAACTGCTCACGAGCTTCGCTCGAAACAAAGTCATAATTCTGATAGTTGCCAAGTCGCTCAGAAAGTTTGTCACTCATGAGGTCTTGCTGCATCTTCTTCTGCTCGACGAGGTCTCTGGTTACTTCTTTGCGACGTTCGTCGTCAGATTCTTCAGCTTCGCTTAGAAGCTCATCGAGTTCATTGCCTTCAATGGACTCGATTTCTTCGAGCCAGTCACGGTAACGCTGCATTTCACCATCAGGATCTGCTTGTTGCTCGAGTTCACGACGCTTTTGGCGCGTACGTTCGAGAAGTTCGCGAAGCCCTTCAACCTTTTCACCATCTTGGGTCTCAAACCCACTGCGAAGTAGTCGCTCCATTGCCTCTTCCAGGTCGCCGCTTTCCATGAAGTCATCGGCGAGGAGACGAAGTAGTTCATCGGCGTCGAGGTCGTCAAAGTCATCGTCATCACCAAAGCGACGAAAACCGTAACGAACTGCCATTAACGATTCCTTGAGCGGTAGAGCGCGCGCGCTCCTGATGCATCCTTAGCTAAGCGCTTCGTGAGATACAGCCCTTCCAGAATGAACTCAGTTGCAGCAGCAATCTCTCCGCTGCTGGCATTTGGTCCAGCCACGCGTGCAACTGGTCCAGCAAGCGCTGGCATTGCAGCCAGTACGTTCAGGTAGTCCTGATCTGGAAGGTCATCTCCGGTGTGAACAATTACTTCATCGTTAAAGGACTCCACAATGAGTGGTGCCTCTTCTAGGAGCACGGTCTCAGCAAAGCACTGGCGCACTGCCAGTGACACGAGGGCTGCAATAACTTGATCTGAATCGCCATCATCCATGGTGTCGAATTCAATCTTGCCTTGTGTTGACTGAACCATTGCACTTAAGTCACTCACGCGTGGGACCACAGTGTCATCGTTTGTGCGAAGTGTTCTCCTCAGCGCATTTGCAACCACAGTTTCATAGTTTGCAATTGAAAGACGAACTGAAACTCCAGAGCGTTGGCTAATGACGTGGCTTTTGCGAGCAACATGACTTACGCGAGCAACAATGTCATCAATAAACCACGGCACCACAATTGGCTTTGGTGATGTTGGAAGCTTCGCTTCCATCTTGATGATCTCAATTTCAGTAGAGATTTCGTATGGGTAGTGCGTACGAATCTGTGAACCAAAACGGTCCTTCAAAGGAGTGATGAGGCGTCCACGGTTGGTGTAGTCCTCAGGGTTCGCAGTAGCAACCACGAGAACGTCGAGGTCAAGTCGTACAAGGTGGCCACGAATCTGAACGTCGCGCTCTTCAAGGACGTTCAGTAAACCAACCTGAATGCGCTCTGAAAGGTCAGGGAGTTCGTTCATCGCAAAGATGCCACGGTTCGATTTCGGAACAAGTCC
>CAINVQ010000032.1 GCA_903854175.1 uncultured Actinomycetes bacterium
AGTGCGAACCCCCATGCAGCAATTATTGGAAACAGTGCTTTAGGTGGCACTATCAGACGACCAAGAAATCGCTGTGTAGGAGTTGAGAGTAGTTCTCTGTTTGATGCAAAATATGAAGCAAAGAAGAAGGCGAGAAGTAATTTTGCAATTTCAACTGGTTGGAATGAAAGCGGACCAGCTCGAACCCAAAGCCGAGCTCCATTAATATTTACCCCAAGACCTGGAACCATTGGCATCAACAGAAGAAATATTGCTGTACTTAATGTCAAATAGCGGTATCTGTCGAGATCTCTCACACTTCGAACAAACTTGAGTGTCAGGATAAACGCAACAGCACTTAGGAAATACCAGACTGCCTGGTATCCAGCTCTCGAGCTATTCCATCTCGAAATCTCTACAAATCCAATACCGTTCAAAAGCGTCGCAATAGGTAGAAGTATTTGTGAGGAATTAGGGGCAAATCTCTTAAGTCCCATATGAAGGAACAGTGAGATTAAAACAATCCCAAATAAGAACAACATGATCTTTGGTGGCATTGTTCCGTGTGACCCAAGTGAGGCCAATATATAAAAAGCTGTGGTGATTACCCAAGCGAGTGACATAAGTCCCAGCTCAGTTGAACGTGACTGTGATGGTTGTGTGAACAAAGATTTAACTCGCTCTACGCGCTTGCTTTGTACGTGATTCGCCACAATTCAAGAGTAGTCGTAGAATTAATGAAATAACTTCATCTATGAAGAAAGAGATATTTGTCGGTGAGCTTTAACCCTCAATCATTTGGTTCAGAACGCTTCTCTAATCGTGAACTGTCACGTCTAGAATTTGGCGTTCGACTTCTTGATTTGGCGGAGAATGATGCACTTCCAATTCTGGAGCGAGTGAAATTTGTTGCGATTTTCGCTGACATGATTGATGAGTTCTTCCAGGTTCGTGTTGTGAGTTTGGAAGACAAAGTTGCAGCCGGCGTTCACACTCCTTCTATTGACGGAATGCGTCCACGAGAGCAGCTAGATGCGATACGTCAAAGTGTTATTTCATTAGTTAACCGACAAGATCGACTTGTTATTGACACTCTTATCCCAACATTGGCTCTTTCAGATATTGAGATTGTTAGGTTTCATGAATTAGATGAAGATGACCAGAGATATTTAGAAGAATATTTTGAGAAGAATGTTTATCCAGTACTGACTCCGCTTGCAGTAGACCCGGCTCATCCATTCCCAATGATTTCTAATTTATCTCTCAATATTGCAGTTTCGGTAGTTGACAAAACAACAGATGAAGAGCGAAGCGCACGAATTAAAGTCCCGAACTCGCTGCCAAGGTTTCTGAAGGTATCAAACAATAAGTTCTGTCTCTTAGAAGAACTAATTATGGAAAATCTTGATCGTCTATTCCCTGGGATGGAGATAGGTCGTGCAGACCTTTTTCGAGTTACCCGTAATGCTGACTTGACCCTTGATGAAGACGAAGCCGATGACCTGCTCGTTGCTTTGGAAATAGAACTCCGTCGTCGTCGATTTGGCGAAGCTCTACGTGTCGAAATCCAAGAAGGCATGGACAAAGATTTTCTCGATCTACTTGTAGATCAACTTGAAATAGATAGATCAAACGTCTACATAACTGATGCTCCGCTTGGCCTTCATGATTTATGGAGCTTGTATGCCCTTGATCGACCAGAACTTAAGGGTGAGAGTTGGTCACCTATTACCCCAAAGCGTCTTCTAGACGGTGATCATGTGGGAGATATATTCAGTGCAATTCGAGACGGTGACATTCTTCTACATCATCCGTATGAATCATTTGCAGACTCAGTAGAAGGATTTATTTCTCAAGCAGCGAATGATCCCCAAGTAATTGGTATCAAGCAAACTCTCTACCGCACTTCAGGTGATTCTCCAATTGTCGCTTCATTGATTAAGGCTGCGGAGCGTGGCAAACAAGTCGTGGCAATTGTTGAGCTAAAAGCTCGATTCGATGAAGCAGCAAATATTGAATGGGCGAAAGCTCTCGAAGATGCTGGTGTTCACGTTGTTTATGGAATCGCCGGACTTAAGACTCACGCAAAGACAGCTCTAGTTGTTCGACAAGAGGGATCAGCTACGAAGAGATACGTCCACATTGGCACCGGAAATTACAACGGTAAAACAGCGCGAATTTATGAAGACTACGGACTCTTAACTTGTGATGACCAAATAACAAGTGATGTTGGAGAGCTGTTCAACTACTTAACAGGATTCTCTAGGCACATTGCTTATGAAAAACTTGTCGTCAGTCCAGTCTCAACTCGTAATGAAATCCTGAAGCAAATCAAGAATCAAAAAGAGCTTGGTTCCGAGGGAAAAATATCTATAAAAGTAAACGGACTAACTGACCCAGCAATTATTGATGAGCTCTACGAAGCAAGCCATGCAGGTGTCCAAATTCGACTTCAGGTGCGCACTCTTTGCAGTCTTCGCCCAGGAGTGCCTGATCTATCTGAGAATATTGCAGTGCAGAGCCTTGTAGGCGAATTTTTGGAGCACTCACGAGTATTCATCTTTGGTAAGAAAGATTCAAAACACTTCACAGTGTTGTTCGGCTCTGCTGACTTGATGGAGAGAAACCTTGACCGAAGAGTTGAGGTGACCGTACCAGTCGAAGATTCGATGCTTAGAGATGAGATTGTTGGAAATTTCGACATTAGTTGGAGTGACGATCTCTACACATGGGTTCTTGGCACTGATCGCCGCTGGCGTCGTCTCCAGCCAGTTAATAATATTTCAGCTCAGAAAATATTTAAGGCTCGGATGTTTCAGAGGTCTCGGGAACTTCTCTAGAGAGTGGACCTTTTCTCCATTGGAGGCTGGCATACGTTGCTGCTCCAATTGGAATGGGCAACCAAAAGTTAATTAGTCGGTATGAAAGTACGGCAAGGATTGCTTCTGCATGCGGCACTCCAAATCCAACAAGTGTTGGAATGAGAACACCTTCAATAACGCCTAGACCCGCAGGCGTAAGGGGAATTGCTGCAAGAATATTTGCCAGTCCGTAGGCCACGAGAAGATCAATGGGCGAAACTACGTTTCCGAATGCCCATAAAAATACCCATAGGCACGCTGCATCAAATAACCAGTTAAGTCCGGCCCACGTAAATGCCCACCACAGAGTTCTTCGATTGTTGATAAGAAGCATGATTCGGTTGGCAACTTTGTCCAGGAGCTGTGAGACAGTTTCTTCATCGAGCTTTGGAACTCTTCTAGCGAGAGATCTAAGCCAAATGTCGGCTTGGCTCTGTCCCTTTGTGATCAAAATAATTGTTCCAAAGAACGCAAGCATCAGAAACGCACCCGCAAGTGCTGCAAACCCGTAAGCCGGGTTAAATCCACGCAGTGGAATTGAAATAACTAATGCAACCCAAAAAATGATGTTGAGAACAACTGCAGAACCACTTCCTTGGGCAGCAAGTCCGAAGGCATTTGTTTCTCTTGGAACACCAAGCTCATTAAATATTCGGTAGGAGAGAGCACCGGCAGGGGCGGTGCCACCTGGAACAACATGGCTGATTGCAAGTCCGGCGAGATTAACTCGAAGCGTGTTGTACCTCTTAGGGGCGAATGGATAGAGCACAGTTCTGGTTAATTCAACGTATGAATAGATCGCTGCCATTTCGAGACCAATGGCTAGAAGCACTATTAAAGGATTGAGTGTCGAGAGCAAGTGGAGAGATTTACGAGCTGAAGCGAATTGTGGCAAAACTAAATATTCGAAAACAAAGACAAGACATCCAGCGCTCAGAATTATCCGGAGCTCTCTTGGCATCGGAGTGCGCTTTTTGGTCTTTTTCTCTGTCATAGTTGAGTAATTTTCATAAGAGTAGCCATATGAACTCGATAAAAGTCAGTCTAGGTCGCCCAAGTATGATTTTGAGGTGCGTACATTGGTCGTTTTGCCTACATACAACGAAATCCTCAATATTGAACCAATGCTTAGGGCATTGAGGCGGTCAGTCCCAAATGAGCACATTTTGGTGGTTGATGACGGTAGTCCTGATGGAACTGCTAATCGTGCAGAAGAACTAGGCAATGAACTTGGCCAAATCGAAGTTTTACGACGATCGACAAAAAGTGGACTTGGCGGTGCGTACCGAGCTGGTTTTAAATTTGGGCTTGGAAAAGGATTCGATCACTTTGTAGAAATCGATTGTGACTTTTCTCATGACCCTAAAGTTCTTCCACAACTTCTCAAGGCTGCTGAATCTTCTGATGTTGTTATTGGCTCTCGCTACGTTGATGGCGGGCACATACCTAATTGGGCATTATCTCGTCGACTTCTATCTCGTGGTGGCAATCAGTACGCGTCAATAATGCTTGGACTTAATGTGAAGGACTCAACATCTGGATACCGCGTCTATTCAAAAAATGGTTTAGAGAAAATTGGATATGAAACTGTCAGTGCTGACGGATACGGTTTCCAGATTGAAATGACATACCGAGCACGTCGAGGCGGAGCTTCAATTGTTGAAGTTCCAATTTCGTTCATTGATCGTGAACATGGTGATTCAAAGATGTCTAGTGCAATTGTGATTGAAGCATTACTTCTTGTTACCAAATGGGCGATTGGACGTCCATTTGGAATTCAAGCTCACTGAACACTGTCAACTAAAACAGAGGAAAGTACGCTTGCCAGTTTTGCTCTAGTTTCTTCACGCTCGGCGATTGGATCAGATTCACTTACGATCCCTGCACCAGCCCATGCTTCAAAGTTCGCTTCGTGGAGCAAAATCCCTCTAATTCCAATCCACCATTCGCCGTCACCTCTGGCGTCAACCCAGCCAACTGGTCCGGCGTAATGTCCGCGATCATGTTGCTCAAGGCGCTGTAGAAGCTCGTAGGACTCTTTGCGAGGAATTCCTCCCACTGCAGCCGTTGGGTGAAGGATTCGAAGAACCTCAAGCGCATCGGGTGAATCCACTTCGTGCTCGACATTTGCTGTAATCCAGGTACCTAAATGGGCAAGGGTTCGAAGCGTGACGATCGAGGGCGTTGGATCAGCATGTACATTTTCAAAAACAGTCGCAAGCGCTGTAACTATCTCGTTTACTGGCACTTCATGCTCGTGAAGGTTCTTTGAACTACCTAGAAGCCAGTTCTGATAATCATCAGGTTGGACATTTGGTGGCAGCGCAATTGTGCCAGCGAGTGGGTGGCATACAACATTTGCGCCAGTTCTTCTAAGTAGCAACTCTGGACTAGCGCCAACGAATCTACGACCGTCTTCAGTTGGAAGACTGTAGAGGGTGCAAATTGGCTCACGTTTTTTTAGTCGAGCAATAATCGCCGCGGCGTCTAGCGGCTCAGGGACTGTTCCATTAACTGATCTAGCAAGAACAACTTTCACAATCTCTTTACGTCGAAGTATTTCAACAGCTAAAGCAACGTTGTGTGCATATTCTTCGGGCGTTGGAAGGAAACTAATCGACCGAAGACTCTGCGTTTCCTGCGTTGGAGCAGTAACTTCTTCTATGTGCGCATTCCACTCAGTTGATTCAGCAAGACGCGAAAGCCAAGCTGCTCCTGACTTGTTCTGAGTAATTGAGTACTCGGGAATATCTAGATGTCCAGGTGCTGATCGGTCAAAAGGAAGCGAGCCAAAAGCTACAACGCCAGTTCCAGGTGGACCATCAACTCCCTCTAGTTCATGTGAACGAAGGCTGTCGGTTGCAGCAACATCAGGTTCAAGACCACCACTGAGATCAATACGGTCTGCAATGTTTCCAAACCCGATTCGGATTTGGTCTGTGTTTTCTATTAACCATCCATCTCGTGCGCCGAGAGCTCTAAGAGAATCAACATCTTGTGTAGGAATCTGCTCTCTTATGAATTTCATTGTGATCTCGTTGCAATGAATTGCTGGCTGAGTCCGCCCATGACCTTTCGGTGATTAACAGCACTAAATCCTGAAGCGTTGAGCATCTTTGAAATTTCAATGGCTGGTGGAAGGTATGCAGTTGATTTAGGAAGGTATTGATACGCCTTTCGATCAGAAACGATTGATCCAATAAATGGAACAACTTTTCGAAACCAAATTTGAAATCCAGTTCTGAGCAGACCTGATTCGGGTTCGGCGACTTCGAGAATCGAAAGACGGCCACCTGGACGTATAACTCGAGCCATTTCGTCAAACGTTCCAGCTAAATCAGTGAAATTACGCAGTGCGTACCCACATGTAACTCCATCAAAACTTCCTGAACAAAATGGGAGCTTTGAAGCGTCGGCCTGAACGCGATCGGGCATTTCTCTTCCGGCGTCAAGCATCCCGAAACTTAAATCAGTAGCAACTGCTCGATGACCCTGCTTGGTGAGTTCTCTCGTGAAGTCTCCAGTACCAGCGGCAATATCAAGTACCACGCTCTTCTTCGCCAAACGAAGATCAGAAACAGCCTTTCGTCGCCACCTAACGTCAAGGCCAAACGTCATGAGCTTGTTTACAAATTCATAACGTGAAGCAATCGTGTCAAACATGGCACGTACTTGACGCGTCTTTTCTTCGCCCTGGGGTAGGGAGCTGTCAATCACAAATCAAGAGTAATAGCGATATACAACTTGTGCGACACACGCTGGCTTTGGTGCATCCTTGATTTCAACTACAACATCAAGTGAAACTTGTGCGCCACCTTCGAATTCTTCAACTGCGGCGATTGTTGATCCCGCACGTACTTGTGCTCCAACTGGGACTGGGGTTACAAAGCGAACTTTGTTTGTTCCGTAGTTCACGCCCATTTTGACTCCAGCGACTTCCATTACTCCATTAAGAAGTGCTGGGATGAGTGAAAGAGTTAAGTAGCCATGTGCGATTGGTCCACCGAATGGTCCCGCAGCCGCACGAACTGGGTCAACGTGAATCCATTGGTGATCGCCAGTGGCATCTGCAAATAAATTCACTGATTCTTGAGTCACAGTGAGGTACTCACCGTATCCAACCTGTTGTCCGATTAATGCCTTGAGTTCGCTAATGCTGTTCACTTTTGTAGTCATGATGAACCTCCTTTGAAAACTCTAATAGATGAGTGTTTGAACAAAATTATCCAATAATTACCGTATGCTTGGAGCATGAGCCAAGAGCATGAATCCGAACACCATCGTCCCGTTTTTGACACATGGTTTAGGGCGTCAGTATTTGGATTCAGCGATGGACTCATTACCAATATTTCTCTAATTCTGGGTTTTGTCGGAGCCAATCCTGGCCACAGTGTTGTGCGACTTGTTGGACTGACAGGGCTTGTTGCTGGCGCCTTTTCAATGGCCAGTGGGGAATACATTTCAGTACGTGCCCAAAAAGAACTCGTTGATTATGAAGTATCAGTTGAGCGCGCTGCGTTACTAGCGAACCCCGAAGGCGAACAGAAAGAGTTGCGACAGATTTTTATTGATCGTGGGATTGAACCTGAATTAGCTGAGCGTTTGTCTGCTGATTTAATGCGCGACCCTGAACTTGCTCTAGTGACTCACGTACGAGAAGAGCTAGGTATTGACCCTTCTTCAGGTGGAAAGCCTCTTCTAGCGGCAGGTTCTTCGTTTGCGGCGTTTGCTGTTGGTGCATTTGTTCCACTCATTCCGTGGTTACTTACTGCGAGTGGAAACACTGCAAATATTTCAATTGCCTTCGCAGTAATTGGCTCATTAGCTGCTGGTGCAGTTGTTGGCTGGTTTACTGGACGTGGAATAACAAGATGGGCACTGCGTCAGTTGTTTATTGCAGCGCTTGCTTCTGGTGTTACGTACTTCCTAGGTCACATTGTGGGAAGCAATTAATTCGCAAACAAAACGAGTTTGTCTTCTCTAATTAAAGCAAAACCCAAAGATGCGTAGAGTTTCCGCGCTGCTTCATTTGTTTCATCAACAAAGAGAATTACATTCGTAACTCCTTTTTTGCGAAGAGAATCTAGACCCTGCGTGACCATAATTCGTCCTAAGTTTCTACCTTGAAAACTTGGATCAACAGAAATTACATAAATTTCTCCAGAGCGGTCTGGATGTAGTTCATGAACTTTTGTCCAACAAGATGCACTGAGAACTCCATTGAATTCAAGAAGCAGAAATCCTGAAGGATCAAACCATGGTTCTTCAATTCTGTTTTCAAGATCGCTCATATGCCAAGCTCCTTGATCAGGGTGATCAGCAAATGCAGCATTGTTTTGATTTAGCCACGCTTCTTTATCGGTACTTGGGTCAAATGTCCGAAGTACCGATCCACTTGGCGTTTCAATAACAGGTACAGGAAGCTTGATTCTTAAGAGTTGCAGTGTACGTATTACTTTTCCAGTCGTAATTATCGACGGGTCACGGTGCCACCACTGAATTGATTCATGTTTTGCGAGTACTTCTTCTAGAAGTGACTGGTCAAAGCCACCACCACACATTTCTAGTGTTGTGTTTGCACTTGGAGTACAAATCGCATAGTTAATCAATTGTTCATTTTCATGAGCCAACCAATGTTCCGCCGGCCAGCCGTGAACGACACTTCGTCTGCTGGCTTCGTCTATTGCTTCTCTTCCAAGTGCCGCATCAGTTCGGTTTAGAAGTCCTAAGACATCAAGTCGCTGCTCATTCGAGAGCTGGGTTGTTGATATCCAATTGGCCATCTTCAAATGCTACTTGGGTGACTAATTGATTCTTCCGGCGACCCGGTTGAGTCGTCGAAGCAGGGCTCCGATTGTTCTCTCGGCGGCAACAAGCTCAGTGTACGTATCAGCCTCAAGCATTGGTCCCTCAGCTTCAACAAGAGCAGTTATTCGATGTGACAGGTCATTAAGTGTGGAGGTAATGGTGTTTAATTCATTTTGAATTGACATAAAGCAGTACCTTTAAAGAATCGGTGCAAATTGCTGCGGTGGCGAATAGCGTAATAGGTAGTGAGCTCTCAAGTAATGAATTCAGTCGACCAAATTGTGCAGTGGTCAGAGATTCTGGTCAGTGGGCCAGATAGTGAGTCATTTTTACAAGGGCAGCTAACCCAAGATCTTTCACTTATTACTGATGAGGCCAAGTGGACATTACTTCTGCAGCCTGACTCGTCAGTTGTCTCTGCGCTCTTTGTAAGCAAAACACCAGCTGGGTATTTACTGTCTGTATCAAGAGCCTTAGGGGAGCAGTCTCTCGCAAGACTTCGTAGATTCCATCTTCGCGTTAATTGCACACTCGAACTTGTTGAAAGCAGCAGTGGCCCATTTAATTCGATCTCTGATCTAATTTCAGCTGGTTGGATTGGTGAAAACGAATGCCTACTTTCACTTACACCTCAGTGTTACGGAACAAATGTTGTCTCACAGTCCATATCTTTCACAAAAGGTTGCTTTACTGGACAAGAACTTGTTGGTCGACTTGATGCACGCGGTTCGAGTGTTCCGTGGAGGATGGTTCGAATTACCGGACCATCGATTGACCGCATAAATGAAGTGGTTTCTTCCAAAGGACCTGACGGTCCAAAGGGAATCACAAGTGCTTCTGAGGTCAACGGTTCTGTTGTGGCACTAGCGATTGCTCAT
>CAINVQ010000033.1 GCA_903854175.1 uncultured Actinomycetes bacterium
CAGAAAAGTAGACGTTCGCGCGTTTCTTCGCTAGTAGTAACGCTTGGAGCCTTAGAGGGGATTCGAACCCCTGACCTACGCATTACGAATGCGTTGCTCTACCAACTGAGCTACCCAGGCGAGAAAAAAATACTATCCGAGAAGCTAGAGCTGCATCAGAGTGAGCATCAAGTCATTCAGTAGAAGACCTTCATCAACATTGAGGTTCAAAATACGCGACGAAGCAGCAACTGCTTCGATAGCTCTCATTGATGTCCCTGCACGCTGAGAGCCACGTGATGAGTTTTCTTGCGATTCACTTAGACCTTCGTTCATTCGTTCACGATAAGCATTAGTGAGTGCGGTGAAACCAAACTTAAGTTCTTCAATCCGAAAACGACGTTGCTCACGTTTGAATTGAGCTTCAATGTCTTTTCTATTTGAGACAGAACGCTGACCCATTTCCTTTGCGTTGGCAATCAGCAAATTCAGTTCTTCGTCTTGCATTTCTTGAAGTGGTGCAATGGCGTCATCAATTGCCCCAGTTATCTCTTCAACTAATACAGCAGCATCTGACGTTGAACCTCGTAAGCGGTCTGGGATGGTGCGCCACTGCTCTATTCGTTTTGAAAGCTCAACGTCGCGAACGAGAACTTGGGCGCGGCGAAGATTCCCATTGGCTGCGAGTGCAGCAGTTCGAGCAGCCTGTGGAATTGCTCCATCGCGAATGAGCAGCGCTTCGAGGTCTTCTTCCGTGAGACTCTTGAGTTTGATTTCAACACACCTCGACATGATTGTCGTGAGTTGCTCTGGCAGCTCTTCGGCGGTGAGAAGAAAAATTGTCTTCTGTGGCGGCTCTTCTAATGATTTAAGTAGCGCAGATGCTGAAGGTGATGCTCCAGTTGTTGTCAGTTCCACGTCTTCAATCACAACAATTTGGTAGCCAGTACCAATTGGTCGACGCCTGGATATACGTTCTGCTTCACGAAGTTCATCAATTCGCCAAGAAACACCACTCCGCTCTGCGAAATGAACATCTGTATCGAGTTCACTTAGTGCGAGTCGGCACGATTCACATATGCCGCATCCATGTTGTGGGCACTGCAAGGCAGCACTAAAGGTCACGACTACGTCGTGAAGACCTGATCCAACTGGGCCTGAGAAGAGGTAAGCGTGGACGGGCTTGCGTGCGTATTGACGCATTGCCGTAACGGCATTGTCTTGTCCAACTATGCGCTCGAAGACGTCGGTCATCTCACCAAGGTAACGCAGCGAGGCGCTCATCAATCAGTGCGCCAACTTCGGCCTCTGATTTAGTGCCATCTACAACAAACCATTCAACGCTGTCTGACTTTGCTATCTCCAGGTAGCCGTCTCGAACTCGGTTATGAAAGTCCAAGCTCGATGATTCAAATCGGTCTTTGGCGTTACGCTCGCGGCGGTCGTTGGCAACGTCAACTGGAAGATCAATCAGAATCGTTAAGTCCGGTAGGCAGTCACCAATTGCAAGTTGCGTCGCAGCACGGAGTTGGGCAAGATCAACGCCACGCCCGTACCCCTGGTACGCGAGGGTCGAGGCGTAGAAGCGATCAGCCACCACACTCTTTCCTGAAGCAAGCGTTGGCTTGATGAGCGTATCGACATGATGAGAACGGTC
>CAINVQ010000034.1 GCA_903854175.1 uncultured Actinomycetes bacterium
CTTGGTGGGGTGCAGTCAATGGGAATTTCTGCGTACGACGAAGCACTCTCCGTTCCTTCAGAGCAGGCGCATCAACAGTCTGTGCGTATTCAACAAATACTTCAACACGAGACCGGAATCTCTTCAGTTGCCGACCCACTAGGTGGAAGTTATTTCATCGAAGCATTGTCGAGCGAGCTTGAAACAAGGGCGTGGGATTTCTTTGAGGAGATTGAAAAGCGTGGAGGCTTTATTGCATGTTTGGAAAGCGGCTTCATCCATGAAGCTGCTTCGCATAATCAAGTTGAACTCGAGAGCAAGCTAGAAACCGGCGAGAGAAATATCGTGGCCGTTAACTTCAGTCCATCAGATCACGATCCATTTGGAATCGATGGCTTCCAGGGTTCAGCTGATGCGTGGGAACGAGGGATGGAGAGACTCACTACCTTGCGTTCAGAGAGAGATACGTCATTGACGCTTGAGAAGATTCGAAATCTTGATCAGACATGTCGAAACGGCGGGAATGTAATGGCAGCAGTTCTCGAAGCGGTTGGCGCAGATACAACCGTTGGTGAAATTGGTGACGTGTTTAGAGAAGTGTATGGATCGTGGAAATTCCCGATCAACTTCTAATTGAGAGGAATACAACTGTGGCCCGAGTTTTAATTGCAAAGACGAGTCTGGATGGACATTGGCGTGGTGTGAACGTTGTTTCACGAGCGCTGCGCGAGGGAGGTTTTGAAGTGATTCTCGCTGGTATGGCCACCGCTGACACCATTGCACGTGTTGCGGCGGACGAAGACGTTGACCTTATTGGCCTTAACGTGGGCGGACGCGTTGAAGTTGTCGAAAGAATTTTGGACACTTTGATTGAACAATCAGTTACAACACCAGTTTTTGCAGGAGGCACAATCCCTCACTATGCCGTCAAGATTTTGGAAGATCGTGGAGTTCGTTGTTTTCCACCAGGTTCGACACTTGAGGACATTGTTAAAGCCGCTCGTGAACTTACTGGCCAAGTTGAAGTTTAAATTGAAAGGAAATTGCGTATGGACTTGATACCTCACAGCAACCCAGCAAGACGAGCAACAATCGGTGATTACCTTCGCCGAAATGCGTTGCGATTCCCGGATCGCGAGGCGCTCGTGATGCCTGTTAGCGCAGCTAACCCGGTACGTCGTTCACTTACCTATAAAGAGCTGAATACTTCGGCTAACAGAATGGCTCACTCCCTTCTCGATCTTGGTGTTGAAAAGGGTGATGTTGTCGCGACAATGGGCCGAAATCTACCCGAGACGATTATTACGTTCTGGGCCGCAATGAAGATTGGAGCCGTAGTTACGGGCATTAATTACACGTTTACTGATGGTGAAATATTAAATCAGCTAACTCACTCCAACGCCAAAGTTATTTTGGTCGAGGACCGCTTTGTTTCTAAAATCGATAGTCTCAGCGAACCTCTCCCCGGGTTGCTGCACCGTATCGCAAACAACTTCTACGCCGACACTTCGAATGATTCGTGGCTGAAGTTCAGTGACCTCGTAGCTCACCTTGATGATTCTCAGCCGAATGTTTCGGTGAGCGAAGATGATTTGGCAATTCTGCCGTACACGAGTGGCACTGAGTCACTGCCTAAAGCAATCATGATTCCTCACCGCAACTAC
>CAINVQ010000035.1 GCA_903854175.1 uncultured Actinomycetes bacterium
ACCACCGGATGGTGCGCGGTATATACCGCCACCTTTTGGTGGAGACGATGGGGATCGAACCCACGACCTCAGGCTTGCAAAGCCCGCGCTCTACCAACTGAGCTACATCCCCTAGGGGAATATCATCCTAGCAAATAGCCAACTAGTCGGGCTGATGACGCCTGATTGCACGCTCTCGCTGGCGATCAATCCTCAGCATTTTGCGCTCCACATCAGCCCATTGAAGCGGTGATTCCTCAACCGGGACACCTTCATCCTCAGCATGAAAAAAGATGCGAAACGCCACTATCCACATTGGTAGGTAGCACCCCAGCTTGGCAACAAAGCCTGCAAGCTGTTGGTCAAATAGTGGCGTCATGTTGAGCAGTTCATGTTGATTGTGCAGTCCTGGATACAAAGAGTGCAGAGAGAAAATCCAGACAAACGAAAGGCTCGTCACGACAAGTGATGAAACAAAAATAAAACCTGCTCTTCCAGCTGGTGAAAGTCGTCGAGCCCCAGGGACAATTGCGAGGCTCGGGGCCCAAAGCAAGAATCCACTCAACATTGTTATAAGAAGCACAACATTTCGGCCAAGTGTTGAGCTCGCGCCCCAGTCAACTAGCGGCGTTGAAAGTGTCAATGTTCCTAGAACGGTAACAAGTAAAAGCGCAACTCCGGGATGAGCAACTTTTGTTGCCAGAAAATCAACAGCCTTTGGTCGAGTAAGTCGAGAAAAGATTTGAATAGGAATGCTTCGAAGTAACAATGGTGCAACAAGCAACATAATTATGAGTCGCTGGACAGTCGCCACAGTTAACGAAACCGATGCAGCAATATCACCAATGGGCCAAACGACTACGGCAAGTAATGAAATCAGTGCCCATGAACAAAGTCTGCGTTGATGTTCATTCAACACAAACGTGCGATGTGCAGCCCAAAAGGCACCTACGAAAAGTAGTTCTTCAATATGCCAGTGAAAGGGCAGCAATGTTGCCATCACGCAACGATAATGCTTCTTATGCTGCTTGTTTCGCGAGTCGGCTACGTACGCGTGGTCCCATGTTTGTAATAAGCAGAGCCCATATAAGAATGTCGGTGTACACAATGACTCCTGGGAACAGGGCCCCGGCGGTTGTAATTTCATCCAACGTCAAAATTGTAATAAGGCAGTTAACAACACCCATTAGAAAAGCTTGCGGTGACTCAGTCTCTGGAGCAATCCAGGATTTGCGAACTGTTGGTAGCGCCGCAATGTGATCTGCAATACAGAATGAGACCAGCGCAACTGTTGGTTGATTAATAAATACCCAGAACCCCACACCAATCAGTGATGCAGCGCCGCAGACAATATCGAATTTGCCAATTTGCCAAACACTTTTTTTATTATGAAATGAGGCAGAGATAACAATAATTGGAATCACTCCGAGAATGAGTGTCATATACGCAGCAATACCAACGTGCTGCTGTAGCTCGACCCCGAAGGAAAGGATTCCGAGAAATCCCCAGAGCCCCCACGTCACTCTGTTCGGCGCAGTTTCTCCTCGCCATGTATCTCGTGTGTAACCGTACATACCGTAAAGGGACAATGCCATAGCAAGGTAAATGAACTGGGAAGGAATCACTCATTAAGTTTGCTCGTTCTTTTCAGAAAATATGGGATAGACGTATGTGGCTTAATTTTCTACAGCATCAGGTAGCGTCGTCAGTCATGGACGCAAAGACTTTTCTTGGAATGAATCAAACGAGCGAGGACACCTGGACCCTGGAGGTAACGGAGCGAATCATGACTCCGGGCAAATTTATGTTCGGAGGATGCGGTCTTGCATCAAGCTTGGTGGCTTTAGAAGTAGCGAGCGGACGGCCAACGGTTTGGGCCACAGCACAGTATCTTTCTTACGCTCCGCTTGGCTCAACAGTGAACATAAAAACAAATCTTGTTGTTGCTGGTGGTCACGTGACA
>CAINVQ010000036.1 GCA_903854175.1 uncultured Actinomycetes bacterium
CCACGAATCTGAACGTCGCGCTCTTCAAGGACGTTCAGTAAACCAACCTGAATGCGCTCTGAAAGGTCAGGGAGTTCGTTCATCGCAAAGATGCCACGGTTCGATTTCGGAACAAGTCCGTACGAAAGTGCTCGTGGATCATCGAGGAATAATCCTCCAGCAACCTTGATTGGGTCAACTTCACCAATGAGGTCCGCCATTGAAGTATCTGGTGACGCAAGCTTCTCTGCAAAACGACGTGTGCGGTGCACCCATGAGATCGGAGTGTCGTCACCCTTTTCGCCAACAAGTTCAATTGCGTACGCAGAAATTGGTGCGAATGGATCGTCACGAACTTCTGATCCCTCAACAATTGGAAGCCACTCATCGAGTAGTTCAACAAGTGAACGAATCATTCGAGTCTTGGCCTGACCACGTTCACCAAGCAAGATGATGTCATGTCCAGCAAGTAGTGCTGTCTCTAATTGAGGAAGAACAGTGTCTTCGTAGCCGAGCACCGCTGAAGTGAGTGGGCGACCTTCACTAAGACGCTTCTCTAAGTTGACACGAAGTTCTTCTCGAACTGACTTGGGTTCGTAGCCAGACTTTCGAAGGGCACCAAGGGTGGTTGGGAGATCTGTGGGGGTGTTTGGAATACTCATTTAATTACCTTACGTGGAGTGAATAAACGTCGTCCAACCGGCAGTTTTCCCTTAGAAGTATCGGAAATCAACCATTAACCAACACCTTGGTAGTCAAGTGGAATTTAGATTTATGCGCTTTTTGGCGCGTTAGACCTAACGGTCAACAACGCGCGTTCCGTTGCCATCGCCATCACTATGTGGAGCTTCCACTTCGCTGATGAATCTAGGCACAGGAATTGGAGCCAAGTGGCTTGGAACATCGTCAACGTACTGTGGTGTTGACGTAGCAACATATTCTCCGTCTGAGGTACGAGTAACAGAGTTTGTTGTCTTGCGCTTTCCCGCGCCCTTGAAGCCCTGCATTTCCTTGCAAATCTTGTACGTCAACGGATAGGCAATGAGTGGAACGAGAATGGTGAGAATTCTCATTGCCCACAGCACGGAGTTAAGAGAGATTTGGAAGAAGTTCGCAATTACGTCAGTCGAACTTGCGATGAACAAAATCATCAGGAACGAAAGCGTTGTAACACCGACTGAAGTACGAACTGCTCGGTCGCTAGGACGGTCTAGTAGGTGGTGAATTGCATTGTCGCCAGTGAACTTTCTCTCTAGCGCTGGCCATGCGTACGCCAAGTTGAACACCAGACCCGGCAAAATAAGTGCCGGTATGAGCGTCTCGAACGCAATGGTATGCCCGAAGCTATGGAAAGTCCACGACGGCCAAATACGAAGTGCGCCGTCAAGGAATCCCATGTACCAGTCCGGCTGTACGGCGTACGAAATATTTGATGCGTGGTACTGACCAAACTGCCAAATTGGGTTGATCTGAGCGAACGCACCGAGTGCTGCAGTTACGCCGCCAACAATAAGCAAGAAACCAGTTGTCTTAGCCATGAAGACTGGGAACATTGGAGTTCCAACGACGTTGTCTTCAGTTTTTCCAGGTCCAGGAAACTGTGTGTGCTTCTGGCGAACAAGGAGTGCCAAGTGAGCACCAACGAGTCCCAAGATTAGAAGCGGAACAATAAATTCGTGCAGAACGAAGAAGCGAGGAATCACCATTGTGCCTGGGAAGTTGCCACCGAAGATCCAAAAGGCCAGGTAGCTACCAACAACAGGAAGTGACAACAAGATTGAGTAAGCAATTCGGATACCAGTACCCGACACGAGGTCATCTGGAAGTGAGTAACCAAGGAACCCGTTCACAATCGCGAGGGTCATAAGTGTTGTTCCAATTGTCCAGTTGAGTTCACGTGGCTTACGGAATGCACCAGTAAAGAAGACACGGGCCATGTGAACAACGAGAGCACCAACAAAAATGTCACAAGCCCAGTGGTGCATTTGGCGCATCAAGAGTCCGCCGCGAACTGCGAAGGAAAGGTCAATTGAAGATGCATACGCTTCGGTCATCTTCTGTCCGTAGAGCGGCATGTATGTTCCGTGATAGGTAACGATTGCTGTACTTGGGATGTAATACAGAGCAAGGAAAATACCTGTTACCAGAAGAATCACAAATGAGTACAGTGCAATTTCACCCAGCATGAATGACCAGTGATCTGGGAAAATTTTGTCAAGGAATGTACGACCACCCTTAGCGGCACCAAGGCGATCATCAATCTCATTCAGCGCATGCCCAACTCCACCGAATGGACCCTTAGCCAACTTCTTGGCTCGCTTTGTGTTCAGTGTTTCACTCATGAACGCTCCCAGAATCCAGGGCCAACTGGCTCGTTGTAATCAGCTTGTGCGCGAACGTAGCCATCAGAGTCAATGTAGATAGGCAACTGTGGAAGTGGGCGCGGTGCTGGACCGAAGTTTGGAACTGCACCATTGTTTACGTCAAACATTGATTGGTGACATGGGCACACGAGTAGCTGCATCTGCTGTTCGTAGAGACCCACTGGGCAACCGAGGTGAGTGCAGAGCTTTGAATAAGCAATGAGGCCTTGTGGGGCCCATGACTCGCGACCCTTCATTGTTGTGAAGTTTCGGTTAGAAACACGAATCAATACTGTCTGGTCGACAGCCTGTCCGTTTTCTGAATCTTGTTCACCTTCTGGGTAGACGGTAATGATTGAACCAATTGCGAGATCATCAATAAGGATTCGACGTCCAGTGATGTCCACTGCGAAGGTGTCTTTGCGCCAGTCGGTGTGAAAAAGTGTTTTCTCAGGTAGCGGTCCAAGGCTTCGCAGCAATGGGAAGAGTGCACCAATTGAAAACACGCCCATGCCACCGGCAAAGAGTCCAGTAATTAATTTGCGACGCTTAACAACGCCACCACCACGCTGGATAATCGCTGCTGCAAATGCGGCTCGATCTTCATCAGTGCTTCGAAATTCATGGCGATCTTCTACGAAGGGTCCACGTGGCATGAGGTACTTACCCCACGCAACAAGTCCAATACCTAACAGCAGCAAACTTCCAGCTAGGAAGCCACCAAGAATGAATGGCTTCCAGTTCTGAACGTAAGCAACGATGAATAAAAAGCCAAAGATAATTGCGAATACGAAAGAAATTGAAATTACTTTTTCAACTCGCTTGGGATTACGCGCAGCTGGCTGTAAGTGCGGGTCATCGGCCGAGAGTCCCCTTAGTGATACTGGCGTGTGGTTTTCGTGGTTATTGCTCACTCGTCTCGCTCTCCTACCCAGAATCCGAATAGTGCAAGTCCACCAACACCAAGGGCTAGTCCAATAAATCCTTCGGCTACTGGACCTAGTCCACCGAGTCCGAGTCCACCAACGTTGGTTGGGTGCTGAATTTCTGTTGTTACAAACTTAACAATGTCACTTACCTGCTTGTCACTGAGGTTTCCAGTGAAGCGAGGCATGTTGCCTGGACCAGTACGAATTGCTTCTACTACTTGTACTGCTGGAACCGCGTGAAGTGAAGGAGCGTACGTTCCAGACGCGAGCGCGTCACCCATACCTTCAATGGTGTGACAGGCGGCACAGTTAAGTGCATACAGCTGAGCACCATTAGAAACACTTGCGCCTGCAAGATTTGGTGATGGGATGTACGGATAACTCGGTGCAAGTGAGTTCACCCATGCCGCAATTGCTTTCGATTGACGATCGGTCAGACGAGGCTTGTGACGCATTGCTTGTACTTGACGCGGATTCGCTGCTGGCATGCGACCAGACGAAATCCAGAAGTCAACTGTTGCTGGCCCAAGTCCAACGAGTGCAGGGTACGAACCAACTTCACCAACACCATTTGCTTCAACACCATGGCAAGAAGCACAGTTCTGCATGTAGAGAGCTTTACCAAGGTTTATGAGCGATGGCGAAGGCGCGTTGTACATGATTGAAGAGTTGCCATACGAAACAATTTGACCATTGCTGTCTTTGACAACAGTGGTGGAGTTAGGCGTGCCCGAGTCGATTCGATTTGTTTGGTACGGCTGCTTTACAGCGTCTGCACTCTGTGCAAACAAAACAAGTGGCCCGGCACTCGCTACTCCCAGAATGCTTAGAAGAATTGAACGCTTAAGTAAGGAACGAATCATCATGTTCTACTTTAAAAGGAAGAGCGCTGAGTAGAGCCCAATCCATACGACGTCAACAAAGTGCCAGTAGTAACTAACGCCTTGGAATGTTGAAAGCTCACCCGGGTCACCTTCGGTTCCGCGCATACGGAACAAAAGCACTGCCATGGCAATAAGTCCGAGGAACACGTGAAGTCCGTGCAGACCAGTAGTGATGTAGAAAATTGAACCGTAAGAGTTTGAGTACCAACGTGTTTCGAGGTTTAACCATTCGTAGCACTGGTTACCAACGAACACTGCACCCATAACAATGGTGATGATGGTCCATAAACGAGCTTCACTACGACGACGGTGTTCAATTAGCCACACCGCCCACTGCATCGTTGCAGAAGATGCAACCAAGATGATCGTGAAGATCCCTGCTTGCAATGTGTCGAGCTTCGTGCCCATGGGAGGCCACACAGCTAGGTGGGCTTTGATAGTAAATAACGCGGCGAAGAGTCCTGAGAAGAACATCAGCTCGCTACCGAGCCAAATCATCACTCCAATGGCAAGCATCGGGGGACGATCGTGAACAATCTTCTCCGGCTTCGCCAGGCTTTCGGGGGAAAGTGCCTGACTCACGCCTACAGTTCTACTAGAAAAATTACTCCCCATGCCATATTTGCCAGAAATCAAGCAATTGTTGGAGGTAATTCATTAGTCGCGACAATGGCCAAACGTCTTGTTGGACGGGTCATGGCGACATACAAAGTTCTGAGCCCACGAGAAGTGATGGCTTTTGATTCCCCTGATCCACGGCGAGCAATTTCGACCGGATCCACCACGATTGTGGCGTCAAACTCAAGCCCATTTGCCCCTTCAGCTCCCAAGACAACGAGGTCTGCGCTGAGGCCACGAGACTCAAGCTCTCGAGGGTCAATGGCGTCAAGTTTGGCAGCTTTCAAAATTGAAACGATTTCATCAACTCTGGAACTAGTCACAATTACGGCAACTCGACCTGGCTCTACGTCTGCACACTCACGCTTAACTGCGTTAACAAGTGTTGTGGCAAATTGCTCAGGTGTTACTACTTCAACTGTCGGCACCGATCCTGCGCGACGTACTGGCTTGGGCGCTTCAAGATCTGGAGATGCAGCCTTCAGTGTTGGTTCAGCGAAAGTGAGTACTTCTTCTGGAGTTCGGTAGCTCACAGTTAGATCAACTCGAGCTGGTTCACGACGCGGTTCTAATACTTGGAGAACTGCATTCCATGATGCAGATGAGCCCGCAGTTGTTGCTTGTCCCATGTCACCAACAATGGTCATTGAGCCAGTGAGGTCACGTCGCTTCAAAACACGAAGTTCCATTGGAGAGAGGTCTTGTGCTTCGTCAACAACAATGTGCCCGTATGTAACGAACTCAGCTTCATCAAGTTCCTGACTCTGTGCAGGAGCGAGTCGCTCAGCTTCACGAAGTGCGGCTTGGCGAACATTGCCGGCATACGCATCGAGGTCAACACCATCGAGCATTCCTGATTCGCCAGGCTTTGCTTTAGGGCGTGGCTTCTTTCGGGGCCCGAGAAGAATACGAGCCTCGTCAATTAGCGCTGCATCAGCCTTGGTCCACAAAACATCTTCAAGGTTTTGTGAGCGTGGACGGTGCAGCAACGCAATCTCAGCATCGCTAAGGATGTCTTTTCCAGCAGCACGCAGTAGTGCCGGCGCGCCAAAGAGGTCGTGCAGTAAGTCCTGACCAGTGAGTCGTGGCCAAACGCGCTGCAACGCAATTTTGAATTGCTGGGTAGCGCGAATTGCATCTGCAAGCTCATTCACTTGTGATATTTCTTCGTCACTATTTTTTACGAATCTTGAGTGATACTCATTTGCCATTCGAAGCGCGAGTTCTCGTCCAACAGCTGACCTGCGTTGGTTGTGATTACCTGGTCGTCTACGCGCACGCTCGACAATGTCTTTTGTCCATGTTGCCTTTAACTTCAAAATTGCACGACCAACTGGAATTTCCACATCATCACGAAGCGGGTGCTGTCGCGTGCGAAGTGCACGATTGAGCACTTTCACCATTCGGATGTCACCCTTTAGTTGGTCGAGATCTTCATCTTCACGAGCACCCACTGACACGTTGGTGACAAGCTCAGAAATTGTTGAAAGCGTTACTCCTGATTCTCCAAGTGAAGGCAGAACATTTTCAATGTAATTAAGAAAGAGCGGATTTGGTCCTACGACCAAAACACCCTGGCGCTCAAGTGTTGAGCGGTGAGTAAAGAGAAGGTATGCCGCACGGTGAAGAGCAACTGCAGTCTTTCCAGTTCCGGGACCGCCTTGAACGAGAAGAATCCCCGCCAGTGGGTTTCTAATGATGCGGTCTTGTTCACCTTGAATCGTCGCAATGATGTCGCCCATGCGTCCAGTTCGTGCTCGCCCGAGCGCAGCGAGAAGTGCCCCTGGGCCACCAAGTGCCATGCCACCATCAACAAGGCCTTCGGGAGTTGCACTGCGCGCTTCGTCGTCTGGAACCATGAGGTCACCATTTGCATCAGCGAAGTATTCATCTTCAACACCAACTACGTCGTGTCCACGAATTGCCACGTGACGGCGGCGGCTAAGACCGAGCGATTCAACACCTGTAGCTCGGTAGAAAGCTTCAGCGACTGGTGCACGCCAGTCAACTACAAGCGCATTCAACTGTTCATCTGAAACAGCGAGACGACCAACGTGGTACACATCTCGAACTCCGTCAGTATTTACGTCATAGTCAATGCGACCGAAGAAGAGTGGTTGGTCACCAATAGCTAGTTGATCAAGCCTGGTGAGTGCGGTACTCATTACAACGTCGCGCTCTACGAGGTCTCCGGCGCCACGCATGTTCGCCACAGCTGCGTTATCGCGCATTGCCATTGCCTCTTCACGCATGTGATCGAGCGCGCCAAGAGCGAGGGTCAAGAACTCTTGTTCCTCGGCAATCTCACGCTCGTGTGCCACTTGGGCCTCTTTCAAAGTCTCGAATTTTGGGTTTGTCAATTCTAGGGGAACATTGCCAATAGCTCACTTTGGGGATTATTAGGCCATTGCGCCTAGATTGAAGGGGGTAAAAGGAGACACGTGAGCGACCCAGTTCTACTCAGGGCCTGTCGAGGCGAAGCTGTTGAACATGTGCCGGTTTGGTTCATGCGTCAAGCGGGACGTGCTCTGCCTGAATACCGTGCTCTACGAGGCACTGGATCAATTCTTGACGCAATTGCGGACCCCAAGATCGCCGCTGAAGTAACCATGCAGCCAGTTCGCCGCTACGGCGTTGATGGAGCAATTCTTTTCTCAGACATTGTTGTGCCGTATCACGCGATTGATTTTGGCGTTGAAATTGTCCCTGGCCGTGGTCCGGTAATTGCAAATACTTTTAAATCAGAAGCTGACCTTGAACGACTTCGTGACATCACCCCATCAGACATCAAACACGTCACCGACACCGTTGACCTTGTTGTTGAGGAACTAAAAAGCACCGACACTCCCCTCATTGGATTCGCTGGCGCACCATTTACTGTGGCGAGTTACCTCGTTGAAGGCGCCCCAACTCGCGAGTTCGCCATCATCAAGTCAATGATGCACGCGCAGCCTGCACTATTTGACAAATTGATGGACCGACTTGTTGGTATCACGGTTTCATTCCTGCGTGCGCAGGTTGAACACGGTGCTCGCGCGTTACAGCTATTCGATTCATGGGCCGGTTCACTCTCTCGTGCAGAGTACGAACGCTTCGCGCTCCCAGCTACCAAGCGGGTTTTTGAGGGCATTGCTGATCTCAATGTTCCGACAATTCTTTTCGGAGTAGGAACTGGTGAGCTACTGGGACAAATGGCAACTGCCGGTAGCAATGTTGTTGGCATTGACTGGCACGTTGACCTCGACGAAGGGCGTAGACGAACAGGAAAGCCATCACAGGGAAACCTCGATCCTGCTCGCTGTTTAAGTGGTGTGGCGCTTGGGGTTGAAGCTGCGCGTGAAGTGCTCGCAAAAGTGGGCACAGATGCTGGGCACATCTTTAACCTTGGACATGGCGTATTGCCATCAACTGATCCCGACGTTTTAAGCGCCGTGGTGAAAGTTGTACACGACGAAGGAAAAGCAGGAGTGCGATGAAAACCGGAGTACTAGTAATGGCGTACGGAACGCCAACTACCCCAGAAAATATTGAACCGTATTACACACGTATTCGCCACGGCCGACCACCGACCCCGGAGCTTCTTTCTGATCTCGTTCGTCGCTACAGCGCAATTGGCGGAACTTCACCACTCAATGAGCGCACTGACGCTCAGGTTGACGGTATTCGTGATGCTCTTGAAAAGCTTGCCCCTGGGAAATACGACGTTCGATTTGGCTCAAAGTACGAACCACCAATGCTCGAAGAAATCGCACAGACCTTTCGCGATGATGGCTTCACCAAAGTCATCGGGCTCGTTCTAGCCCCACACTCATCAACAATGTCGACCCTTCAGTACATGACCCGTGCAAAAGAGACTCTTGGTGAAGGCATTGAGTTCATTGAAATCGGTGCTTGGTATGAATTCCCAGGATTCTTAGAACTCATTGCGCGACGTGTGAATGAAGCACTCGCCAAGATTCCTGCTGAGCGTCTCAGCACAACTGAAGTTCTTTTTTCCGCGCACTCACTACCGGAGAAAATTATTGCCAATGGTGATAACTACCCCGACCAGCTTCTCGAGAGCGCCAAAGATGCAGCAGCCATCGCTGGTGTCGACAAGTGGGACATTGCATGGCAGTCAGCTGGACGCACCGCAGACCCATGGATTGGTCCTGACATTCTCCAGGTACTACGTGACAAGCGCGAAAATGGCGTGACTGACATTGTTTCGTGCCCTATTGGCTTTGTCTCAGACCACCTAGAAGTGCTCTTTGACATTGATATCGAGGCACAAGGCGTTGCCAGTGAAGTCAAGCTAAATATCGTGCGCACAGTCTCACTCAATGCAGATCAAGAGTTCGTCGAAATTCTCGCAAACATTGTCCAGCACGCGGACGCGTAAATGTCACGTGATTCCATCGTCATCGTCGGCGCAGGAATCAGTGGGTTAAGTGCCGCATGGGAATTAACTGGTGGAGCAAACGGGCCAAATGAAGCTACTCCCCGAGTAGAAATCATTGAAGCGAGCAGCATCATTGGTGGAGCGCTCGCATCAACGCATTTTGCTGGAAGACAAATTGATTTAGGAGCTGATGGTTTTTTAGCGAGACGCCCAGAGGCAGTAACACTCGCAAAAGAACTTGGCCTCGAATCAGAACTCATTCCCATTGAAGCAAGCGGAGCATCAATTTGGTTACGTGGTGCACTTCACGAACTACCAACAGGCCTCGTTCTCGGAATGCCGACTTCTTCAAAAACCGTTAGGTCGGTGAAGGGGCTTTCGTTTCGCGCCAAGCTCGCTGCTCTGCGAGACGAACTACTGCCAAAATCGCTAAAAGTCGAAGACGATATTTCAATTGGTGAAATTGTCAGTACCAAACTCGGTAAAGAACTCACCTATCAATTCGTTGAGCCAATGATTGGTGGTATTCAAGCAGGACGTATTGACGAGCTCTCAGCAAAAACTGTATTCCCCGCACTGTTTGAAGCCGCTAAAAAAGGCGGATCAATTATGAAAGCGCTGCGCACTCCTGCGCCAGCCAGTGAAGGACCAGTATTTAATTCGCTGAAAGAAGGTGTTGGCTCACTGCCATTCGCACTGGCAGATCAACTTAAACGTCGCGGAGTCATTATTAGAACTGGTGTTGCAGTCACTGCGCTCAGGTCAACTCCTGCCAGTCTCTACGCCTGGGAAGTTGATACAGACCGCACCACAACTACCGCAAACGCAGTAATTCTTGCTACCCCAGCTCCTGCCGTTTTTGCATTGATGCACAAGCTCGATGAACCATTTGCCCCACTCGCAGACATAAAGAGTGCTGGCGCCGCAATGGTCACATTTAGTGTTCCAAAAAATGCAATTCAACTCCCTGAGCACGGTACGGGAGTTCTCATTCCACTTAATACTCCCTGGGACGGCGAAGGATCATTAATGGTCACCGCAATTACATTCCTTGATCGAAAGTGGTCACGTCTGCAACGTGCAGATGACATCGTGCTTCGTGCCCATGTTGGAAGAATTGATGATGAACGATGGACATCAATGAGTGATGACGCCCTAACGCAACGAGTTAGTGAAGAACTCAGTTTTGTACTGCCAATGTTTGGCACACCAAATGAGTCACTCGTGCAGCGATGGCCTCAAGGGCTTCCGCAGTATTACGTTGGGCACGCAGATGTTTCGCAACGTGCAAAACAAAACGCAAACGAAATAAAAATTGCGCTCTGTGGTAATGCGTACGACGGCGTTGGTGTTCCTGCAAGCATTGGATCAGGCAGGCGAGCTGCGCGCGAAGTACTTGACTGGCTGAAGAAGTAATTACAAGTAGTAGCCGGAGTGAATGTAAATGCACGGGACACCTTCGCTCACGTACATTGCATGATTCTTTGGATCATCATCGAGCGCTAAGCGAATGTCGTAGCCCTGTGACACAAGGTCGTGCAGTGCTCCGCGCTTGAATTGATCGACTCCGGAATAATCTCCGTACTCACGCATAATGAGTAAGTCCCATCTGAGTCCATATCGTTCTAACCACGCAACGGTGTGTGGTTGCACTCGTCGTGGGCGTCCCGTTAAAAGAATTACTGAAAGGTCTTTGTCGAGTAATTCAAGCAACCGCTCGATCTCTTCAATGATTGGATCATCACCGCACGCATCAAAGAAACTCTTCCAATCTCCCCAGTCAAGAAAATGTTGACGTCCCGCTGCATCTGCGAGCACGCCATCAATATCAAAAATCACTGCAGGGCGTGGACTGAGTGGCCCTTGTCGCCAGTGCCAGTTATCTCGGGTGTAATCGCTTGTCATACGTTGTTTTAAGCCTAAAGGTCACAGCTCAGTCAATGTCTGCGAGAATAGATGGGTGGGAGCGACTGAACGATTAACGCTACCGATTCCGTACGGTCAACATGTCTATGTGGTCAGTGATCTGTCACTATCGCCAAGAACTGACGTACGGAGCCGGCCTGTAAGGGAATTTATTGACCTTTTGGGCAATATTGACGACGCAGCCGTTGTCGTGGTGGCGGGCAACTTTTTTCACCCAGAACAGACCTCAGATCTCGGCAAATTCATTGATGCCACCTTCCGTGCTCTTCCCACTCTCAGAAATGCAATCACTGCATTCACTGCACTCGAAGGCCATCAGTTCTTTGTTCTGCCCGGAGCTGACGACAATGAACTTCGAGAAAGTGACCGGGCGCAACTAGAGCTTGAGACCCTCGGCGTTCAACTCGCCAGTGACCTCATGCTCGCTATTGCCACTGCTGATGGAGTCCGAGACCTTGCAGTCGCCGCAGGAACAAGCCACATTGACACCAGTCGTGCTGATGCCAGCGAGCGATCAGACGCCGACCGGCTTGAAGACCCACTCGCGTTAAATCGGTTTGTAACTTCTCGAGTTCTTTACCGACGACTTGGTCCGTGGGTCTGGCTTCCAATAATTGCCATGGCACTATATGACCTGTCGAGCTTTATTGCAGAAGTCTTTGGACACCTAACGGCTCATAAGGTGCACATCGCAATAGAAGTTAAACACCTGCATGCATCAAATTTTTGGAACAACTTGATTATAAATCTGCTTCTCATCATTTTTATTGAAGCGGTTGTAATTGGTGTTGCCGGATTAATTGTTAGAAAAAGATTTGATTCCGCATCGAGAAGTATTCATGCTCCTGAGCTAAGTGAACCACTTTCTGCGACCATCATTGATGGTGTCGACGCCGTTGAGTACGCACGACGAATTAGTGAACGCGGTGGAGCTGGAGCTGTTGTTGGCGGTGCCGCTCGACCTGCACTGGCATTTCTAGATCGAGGAATGAGTGCTTCGCCTGGTCCATCACGAACTGTCATTGTTGAACGTCGAGGTCGCATGGGACTTCCACCAGTCTTTTCTTCAGTTGAGCGATGGAGCTACGTCGTTATCGAAGCCGCGAGCACAGTTCAGATTCAACTTGTTTCAGGTGAGTCCCCACGAAAGCGTGGAACATCGCTCGAGCGCATTCTGCGAGGAGCCAATGTTCAGCCATCACCCGCTGAAACAACGACGATTATTGGCTCATGGCCGTCTGGACAGCCATTCCCCGTCGCCCTTGACCGGCTTCTTTCGCAGCGTATGCAGCGGGCGATTCGTCGTCTAGCAAGTGGACTTCTATTCTCAGTAGGACTGCTTAACGTTGCAGTCACTGCTTCAGTGCCACTTCACCACAAACTGCACGCATTTTTATCTGTAATCCCACTTGGTGTTTCACAGTCCGCTGCAGCGCTAACTGGTATTGCTGGTGTGGCAATGATTATGACCGCTCGAGGGTTACGTCGCGGTCAGCGCCGAGCTTGGTTCTTTTCAATTATCGCGTTAGCCATAACAATTGTTAGCCACATGGCACGTGGAACACATGTGGCATCAGCACTTGTTGCTTCGCTACTTCTCATATTC
>CAINVQ010000037.1 GCA_903854175.1 uncultured Actinomycetes bacterium
AATCACTGAGATTTGAGTCTTTACGGTCACTCCAGATGTCAAACCACACCCAGCGACCATCGTTATATTGAGGCGTTAAAAAGAAGGAGCCAGCCGGGACGACTTGACGGGAACACTTCCTTAGCGCACCAGCCAGTCCCAGTGGGTAGCGGATTGCTGCGGCGGCAACTTCATCAGCTCGGTACGACGTTCCAGCGCCTGCGAGTGATGTTCGTTCCTCGGCACTTAGCGAAGCAAGTGATGCGACACTTTGACGCTGAAGAAGTGCGAGTCGCTGGCGAGCAAGACAGTGCGCAACAACACCTTCAAGTTCAATAAGTTCAAAGTCACTCATTAGAGCACTGGTAACGAAAAGTGCATAGCTAGATCCATTCGGAACAAGCGTTGCGTTGTAACCAGCGTCTTGAACAATAAATGCGCTGATGCCGTCAACTCCGAATGTCGCGGCTAAGCGGTCGAGAACAGTAACGAGACGCTGACGATCTTTAGGTGTTCCTCCGGCTTTGAAAGTATCAAGCAGAACGCTCCCCAGAGAACTTCCACTCTGTGAAAACTTTTTAACTGAACGGCGAAAATTGGCTAGATAGAGAGCAGCAACGATTGGCGCACCAATTGCTATGAATGGAGACACAACGAATCCAGCAAGAAGACCAACAATGATTATGCCAACCAAGACTGTTTTGATCAGATTCTTGCGACGAGCCAACTTTGCAACAGCGTGCAAATTGGCAGTTCGCTCAGCTTGAGATTGTGCGTAAGGGTTTTGCCACGTTGGATCGAGGACTGGCGCAACGTAGCGAGGGCCACGATCACGAGATGAATTTGGTCTGCGTTGACGCGAACGTTGCTTAGTTGCCACGGCTAAAGGCTACCGGGTTGAATGAAAGCGAACGGTCGCTTCTTCATAAAGGGTTTCGTAACGGTCAATTAAACGAGACATGGACCAGTTTTCAGCGTGCTTACGTGCAGAAGCAATTGATTCAACTGTCTCAGAGGAGAGAGCCAATGAAATCGCTTGCTCGAGTGCAGAAGGACTGGACGGCTCGAATAGTGAAGCGAATGAACCTGCAGCTTCTCTATACCCATCAATATCGCTCGCCACAACACTGGTCTCACTGGCCATGCCCTCAAGAAGAACCAAACCAAAACTCTCACCCTTGATTGCTGGACATAGAAGTGCATTCGATCGACGCAACCATGCTCGTTTATCAATATCGTTTGCGGCGCCGACAAAAACAATATTTTCATCATGCCCAGATAACGCTTCGAGTTTTGAACGATCTGGACCATCGCCGATTATGACGAGTTTCCATTGATCCAATCCTTTAGCGTTGTGCGACTTAACTGCAGTGATTGCTATTGCAGTTCCTTTTCTCTCTTCGAGTCGACCAATCGTCGTAAGCGTGACTTCCCCAGTTCGCTCACGAGGTGTCGCTAGGAAGCGACTGGTTTCAAAACCATTAAACAAGACGGTGCTCTCAATTCCGACTGCCTTCTTGATTGTTTTCTGAGCCTGCACACTCACACTTGCAACTGCATCTAAATCTTTAGATAACCATTTGAGAAGTGGTGAGGTGAGAGTGAATGCGGGTCCATCACCACTTCTGTGAAATGTGCCTACTGCAGGTGCACTATGAGCTCGAAGCGCTCCCCATCCGACCAATGGTGCGAATGGCTCATGAAAATGCACAATATCTGGCTTAAATTCACTTAGTAATTTTTGAACTCTCTTTGCTGCAGAGATCGACAATGTAATTGGTGCGCGAGAACCGTTTGCAGGAATTGAAAATAATTTCCCGAAGTGAGCAACTTTTGCAGTCGTTTCATATTCAGCAATGTCAGAGCTATCTGGAGAGACCAGCAGCACTTCATTACCGCGCGCAGTGAGCTCTCGGCTCATTGCGAGTGCTTGCTCTTGGACACCTCCGAAAATAGACAAGGCGTAGGGGCAAACAATTGCAATGCGGCGACTCACGAAGTAAACCTCGGTTGCAACACGTGCCATTGTTCAGGCGCACGACGAATAAGTCCTTCAATTTCATAAGCAACTTGCTGAGTAACTCGAGTTACGTCTTCTCGTAGTTTTCCAAGTCGAACAGCCTCAATTGGTGGAGTCACTACTGCATAGTGAGCATCTCCAGGCCCGCTGAAACAAGCGCAAGCAACGAGAGTTGCCCCGGTACGAAGTGCGAGAGTTGCTGGTCCAGCAGGGATTGTTACCATTTCACCGAAAAATTCAACTTCAATTCCGTTGTTCTGAATGTCCCTGTCGCACAAGAGCCCAACAACGCCACCTTCCTTGAGAGTCTTTAGTAGCTCCGAGCCAGCGTGTTCATTAAGCGGCACAATTTGTAGTCCCATTGCTTCACGCTTCTTTTTGAACCACTGAAATAGTTCAGGTGGATCAAGTTCTTCAGCTACAGCGGTCATGGTCATTCCAATTTGAGACCAGAACGCGCCACCCCAGTCCCAATTGCCAATGTGAGGAATTGCAATAACAGTTCCCATGCCGCGCTCTTTCGCAGCGAGAAGATGTTCAAAGCCCTCACCAATAATGAAACGATCAGAAATTGTTGCTGGAGAAATTGCTGGAAGCTTTGCACTTTCGGCCCAGTATCTGCCGTAGGACATAAATCCTCGGTCACAAAAATCTTCGAGAAGATCATTATCAATCGTTTTAGAAGGTGCACTTAACGCATGACGCAAATTAACGCGAAGGTTTTTACGAGCAGATGTTTCTCTTTTGCCAAATAGACCTGCGACTTTTTCGCCAGCACTTGAAACAAGTGAGAGCGGAAGTGCTTCGAGAATGGTCGCTAGAGACTTAAAGAGCGCGACGCGCGACTTATTAGACACGATTAGCGACGCGAAGCGCGACTAAGTCCTCGACGACGACGAATTGAATTCTGAAGATCAGACAAAGGAGAATTTTCTTGAGGAGGTGGACTTGCGGCAACTTTCCAAACACGTAGGAAACGACCAAGCGCAGTCATGGCGGTAAGCACAAGCATCAACCAAAGAACCGGAATGAAAATAGGTTTTGCAAGGAGCGCAACACCCATCAGAATCATTCGCTCCGCACGCTCCATGAGGCCACCTTTTGCGGAAAGACCTAGGCTCTCAGCCTTTGAGCGCTGGTATGAGATTAAGTACGTAGTCGTCAGAATCGCGAACGGAAGAAGAACGAGTTGGCCATGCTTGTGAGCAGTTATGTAATACGCAGCACCGCCAAGTAACGCCGCATCAGAGATTCGGTCGATTACAGAGTCAAAGAAACTTCCCCGTTGACTAGCTCGGTCAGATGCTTTTGCTACCGCACCGTCAAACATGTCGTGAAATCCTGTGGCGATAAGAAGCACAATGGCGAACCAGTGGTGCCCAGAACCAATCGCCCACGCTGTTGCGAATGCAAATACAAGTCCAAGCGCAGTAAGCACATCAGGTGAGAACCCAATTTTGACGAGGATTCGACCTACTGGCGCTGTGGTTGCATCTAAAGTTTTACGAAACTTTCCGTCGAACATTGAGCCTCCGGACTCTTAACTACAAGTGTAATGGGCTAAAAGTTGCCCATTTGAACTAAAGATTTGCATGGACTTTCTGCCACGTTGATTGCAATGATTCAGGCAATACCTTGGTTTCGCCTATTGAAGCCATGAAGTTAGTGTCGCCGTCCCAGCGTGGCAGCGCGTGAGCATGCAGATGTTTAGGAATTCCAGCGCCGGCGGCACGACCCAAATTCATTCCAACGTTCATGCCGTCTGCACCATATGTTTTTTCTAGTGCAATGACAGCTCGTCGAAGAGTCAGATAGAAGTCTGCGTACTCAGCATCACTTAATTCGCCAAGACCTTGAACATGGCGTAAAGGCAAAACAAGAAGGTGGCCAGATCCATAAGGGTAGGCATTCAATGTTACGTAGGAGAACTCAGTAACTAATAGAACCCCGGTATCAATACTCACGTCTTCTTTGCTTAACGTGCAAAAGACGCATACTGAGTTTTCTTTGGAGTTGTCAAGTGCGTCACTGCTGCTGACATATTCTTCACGCCACGCTGCTGAAAAACGCTCTAACGGCATTTAGTTCGCCTCAGGAGATCCGTGACTGGCAATCTCTGCGAGTAATTTGTCACGGAACTGCGAGCGGGTCACACCACGCTCTGGATCGTTCGTTCCGCGCGCATTGACACCGAGTGTTCCGTTAGCTACATCATCGTCACCGACAACAACAATGTAAGGAATCTTTTCAAGTTTCGCACGACGAATGCGTCCACCAAGCGGTTCATTTGCTGGATCAACAATTGCGCGAACGCCGTCAAGCTTGAGAGCGTTTGCTACTTCGTACGCATAATCATCGTGAGCGCCGCTTACGCCCAAAACGCGAACCTGCTCTGGTGCAATCCATGTTGGCATATTGCCGGCGTAGTGCTCAATCAAAATTGCCATGAACCGCTCGACCGAACCAAAGAGTGCGCGGTGAATCATGATTGGACGTTGACGAGCATTGTCGCTTCCGATGTAGCTGGCATCAAAACGCTGAGGTAACTGGAAGTCAAGCTGAATTGTTGACATCTGGTGTGTACGACCAATTGCGTCACGAGCCTGAACAGAAATCTTTGGACCGTAGAACGCTCCACCAGCATGGTCCATTACAAGTTCAAGACCTGCAGCATTGGCAACGTTCGCAAGCGTTGATTCAGCTTCGTTCCACTCTTCATCAGTTCCAACGGCCTTGCCTTCAGGGCGCGTTGACAACTCAAGGTAAAAGTCGTTGAGGCCAAAGTCTCGAAGTAGGTCGAGAACGAACTTGAGCAAACTTGTTAGCTCTTCAGTCATCTGGTCACGAGTGCAGAAAATGTGAGCATCGTCTTGGGTCATTCCGCGAACTCGAGTTAATCCGTGCACCGCACCAGACTTTTCGTAACGGTAGACAGTGCCAAATTCAAACATGCGAAGCGGAAGCTCACGGTAACTGCGTTGACGAGACTTAAAGATGAGCACGTGGAACGGACAGTTCATTGGCTTTAGGTAGTAGCTCTGCCCATCATCTAGTTCCATAGGCGGATACATGCCATCAGCGAACCACTGAAGGTGACCTGAAGTTTCAAATAGTTCAGACTTAGTGATGTGTGGTGAGTACACAAACTCATAACCACCAGCAACGTGACGACTACGTGAATACTCCTCCATCACACGTCGCATTGTTCCACCACGTGGGTGAAAGACCGCAAGACCTGGTCCAAGCTCTGAAGGGAACGAGAACAAGTCGAGCTCTTGTCCGAGTCGACGGTGATCGCGAAGTTCTGCTTGCTCTAATTGTTCAAGGTGAGCAGCGAGTGCTTCTTTAGATTCCCAAGCCGTGCCGTAAATTCGCTGCAACTGGTCGCGCTTCTCGTCGCCTCGCCAGTACGCACCAGCAACTCGCATCAACTTGAAGTGACCGAGTCTCGAAGTAGTTGGAACGTGAGGACCACGACAGAGATCAACGAATGCAGGTGAGTTTGAATAAGCAGAAACTGCTGATGTACTTTCAACCTCGTTTAGATCTTCTTCAGATCCCCCATCTTTCACTGCGTTAATAATCTCGATTTTAAAAGGCTGGTCTTTGAATAACTTCAGACCTTCTTCAAATGTGTGCTCGGAGCGTGTGAATGGTTGATCTTCTTTGAAGATCTTTTTCATTTCCTCTTCAATGCGAGGAAGATCGTCGTCGGAGAATCTCGCACCATTTGGAAGTTCAAAGTCGTAATAGAAACCATTGCTGATAGAAGGACCAATCGCGTAATGAGCTCCGGGCCAAAGTCGACATACTGCCTGAGCAAGTACGTGTGCGGTTGAGTGGCGAAGGACGTCTCGTCCATTTTCGCTTGCTGGAGTAACAATTGAAACTTTGTCTCCGGAGTTGAGCTTCGTCCCAAGGTCAGTTAATTGACCGTTCACTTCTGCAGCGAGTGCATCCTTGGCTAAACGTGCGCCAATTTGAGCTGCAAGATCGAGTGCTGACGCGCCACTTTGAAGTGTTCGTTCACTACCGTCTGGAAGAAGTACCTGAATGTCCGACATGATGCCTTTCGCTCCCTACAGCGTAATGCCGAGAAGGGCTGCTGCTGAGCCAACGCTGTAGCCAGCATGTGCCGCATCATCAATTTTCGAAAGGGCTAAAGGTGTATTTAAGTCATCATCAAGCGCACTTCGTACGTCATCTAGAACTGTGCCAGCTCGTCCATTCACGAGAGTGGAGCGCCAAGTGGCAAGTCGAGATTGAGCAATTGAGAGAAGTTCGTCGGTCCACTGCCAGTCGTGTCGGTAGTGCTGGGAAAGCAGTGCGAGACGAACTGCAGCTGGTTCAGCCTTCTCTGCAAGCACAGATACGAATACAAGATTGCCAAGCGACTTGGACATTTTGATTCCATCTAGTCCAACTAGCCCCACGTGAAGCCAGTGCTTAACAAATTGAACCCCATTTGCAGTTTCACTTTGCGCAGCTTCAGACTCATGGTGAGGGTAAGCAAGGTCTCTTCCGCCACCGTGGATATCAAGCGTCGAGCCGAGGTCGCGTTGCGCTAAAGCAGAACACTCAATATGCCAGCCAGGTCGCCCTGCACCCCACCGAGAATCCCACGACGGCTCGTCTTCTAGCGAGGGCTGCCAAAGAACGAAATCAAGAGGATTGCGCTTTCGAGGATCTTCGTTATTGCCACCATGAATTGCTGACAGAGTGAGCATGGATTCATATGTTTCGTGACTTACCTGTCCGTATCGAGGAAACTTCGACTGCTCAAAGTAGACCCATCCATCAACTTCGTACGCAACGCCAGCTGAAAAAAGTTTCTCAATGAAGA
>CAINVQ010000038.1 GCA_903854175.1 uncultured Actinomycetes bacterium
ATGCCAACAACACCAATACGGTCGCCCGTCGAAATGGTGAGTGAAAGGTCATCGAGAATGGTTCGGTCAAAGCCTTCGAGAGTTACTTTTTGGATGTCTATAAGGATTGCCACGGGACTTACAGGCTACACACCAGAAAACTTCTTGAGTTACGGGTGTTGGGCAATGGAGTCGAGAATGGTCGCAACGCGGATTGAGTCTGCTCTAGACACAGTCCATCCGCCCTCACCGTCAATTGCCCCACTGACGTTTTCGACCATCTCCACGAAAGCATTTGTGACTGGGAATTCTTCGAGCACATCATTGACTAGTAGGGAACTAGCTTCGTTCCATGTTGTGAAGGACTCACCCGCGCTAGTGCTGATCTGGCCATTGGTGCCTTTAACAATGAACTGCTGGTGGCTCGGAAGAGCAAATGAGCTCACCGAGTGTGCGGTGATGGTGTTGTTGATTTGCACACTGAGATCAGTAGTCAGGTCAATTCCTGTTGGCCCGATTGTGCGCTCAAGCTGCGTAATTGTGAGATCAGCGGCACCCTTTGTAAGTGCGACCCATGCGTGAGCTTGGTAACAGCCCACGTCAAGCAATGCTCCGCCACCCATTGATGGACTGAGTCGGTAGTTGTCTGTCATTTCAGATGTGAATGTGAAAGCAGTCTCGATGTGCTCGATGTCTCCGATTTCCCCACTGGTGACAAGTTCAACCATGCGAGCAAAACGAGGATGCCACCGGCCCCACACGGCTTCAACAAGCATTCGATCATTTTGCGTAGCAACATCAAACATGGCCGTAGTTTGAGTGGCAGTTAGCCCAAGGGGCTTCTCACAGAGAACATGCTTTCCGGCTTGAAGTGACTTCGTGACCCATTCAATGTGCTGGCTGTTCGACAAACTGATGTACACGGCGTCAACATGGTCGTCGGCCAAAAGGTCATCGTAAGTTGCATGCACTCGCTGCGGCTCAAGTGTTGCGGAGCGTTCTTCATCGCGGCTCGCAACGGCGTAGAGGGTTGCTCCGCGCGAGGTGTGAACGGCAGGGGCGAGTCCTCGACTGGCAACAAAGCCAGCACCAAGGAAGCCCCAATTAATGGTCACTCGCTAAGACCTACGAAGTACAGGTTTTATGGGAAGTGCATTTTGCATGGCCGATTCTTCGGCAGCTTGCATAATTGCAACAACGTTGCGCGATTGCAGTGCATTGACTTCCATTGGAGTTCCATTGTCGAAGTACTCGACAATAGAACGGTGGAATTCATGTGGCTCTAGAGGTTGAAGTGGCGCAGTGCGCGAAGTTCCGTCTGCGTGATGCACGGTCAAAATAGCCGGCAAGTCGGCGACCGCTGGTTCACCAGCAGGGTCCCAGTGGCCGATAATTGCACCTTCAGTGCCGAGAACATAAAACTTTGGCTTACGTGCAGCAGCGAGGTCTGAATGAACAAATGTTGCTTGCTTTCCAGACGTAAAGGTCACAGTGACATGTGCATGGTCGGCATTTGTAATGTGGTTCCATACGCGCTTGTGATTCTGACCACTGACATGTGCCACGTCATCGGGGATGATGTTAAGAATCTGATCAATGAGGTGACTACCCCAGTCGAAGATTGCTCCACCAGAAACCTCAGCGTTCGAGTGCCAGTAATCGCATGGACGTGAATACCCTCCGACAAAACTGTCGTAGTGATAAACGTCGCCAATTTCACCGGAGCGAATGATGTTGCGCATCGTGACAAAGTCATCATCAAATCTGCGGTTCTGGTACACCACCAGCATGAGGTTTTTTTCTGAAGCAAGCGAAATCAGTTCGTCGCATTGATCGGCTGTCAGCGCCATTGGCTTTTCAAGAACAACATGAATGCCTCGCTGCAGTGATTCCTTGGCCCACTCATAGTGACTATTTGGGGGAGTGGAAATTACAACAAGGTCAAGGAGTTCAGAATCCAACATCTCTTTTGCATCGCTAAAAGCCGTTGCCTGCGGGGCGAGTTGCAGCGCTGCCTCGACACGCTCTGGGTTGGTGTCGCATACGGCCAAAAGCTCGAGTCCGACGGTATTTTGGACTGCTTGGTTGTGCTCATGTCCGATTGCACCATATGCAAGGAGACCGACGCGAATTGTGCTTTTTGCCATAAAAAACAAGTTTATTTGTTTTTACAGAATTAGAAACATGAGCAGAGAACAACAAAGTCACAAATTGGGTGCATGACGTTTTTCACCTGGAATGCGCTCCAGTAGCCTTAGGTAGATATTGCATCATCATTGGCTCCCGTGAGGCTGGTGCGTAATTCGAAACCCCAGTATTGATGGGGTAGTGGTTGGGGTTTCAGTAAACGTTTGGAACGCGAAACGCCATTTCTTGGAACGCGTGAAGTGGCGGCATCAATACAAACAACGAGATCATGACCATCACAGCCGCGGTGGCGTTTGTGGGATGATGGACTTTATGACAACGCAATTGGAGTTTGAGTTCGCGCAGATTCACCATGTCCAGTTGTCTATTCCTGCCGGTGGCGAGGACTTGTGCCGTGAGTTCTGGGGCAACACTTTGGGGATGGAGGAGTTGGTCAAGCCGCTGGTACTTGCAACTCGTGGAGGCTGTTGGTTCCGTGGAGGCGGACTAGAGGTTCACCTTGGGGTTGAGAAGAACTTTGCTGCAGCTAAAAAGGCGCATCCAGGTGTGTTGGTACGAGACCTGAGTAGGTTGGCCGCTCGTCTAGAAGCTGCCGGAATTTCTGTTAAGTGGGATGATCACTTCCCTGGATTCTCACGCTTCTACGCAGACGATCCCTTTGGCAATCGGTTGGAATTCTTGGAGCCGATACCTGAGTAGGGGGCGGTGAGAAATAGCAACTTGCGTGATTCATAGGTGTTGCTAAATCCGTTTACTGAAAGTTGCCTCCCTGAATGCGTTTTCGCAGGCAAATCAGTGGCCACAAACACGAGTTGCAGACTTTGTGAGCATTATTCCTTCTGTGGTCACGCCCCACTAGCCTTACTGATGGTGATGCAGGTGAGGCGGCGAATTTCGCACCACATTTCGCACCATCCCCGCTCCCGTAGCTCAGGGGATAGAGCATCGGTTTCCTAAACCGTGAGCGCAGGTTCGAATCCTGCCGGGGGCACCAAATAGAAGTGACGTAGCGTATGGCTATGGCGACCGGGATAACACTTAATTTCATACTCGCCGTATTTTTTGGGCTTCTCACTTCGGGAGTAAATGCAGTTGCAGTAATTACCCAGCACATTGCGAGTAACAAATTGCAGGGTTCAGGTCGCGGTGCACGTGTTGTTGTTGATTTGATCAAACAACCACTCTGGTGGATTGGGTGGATCGCGCTTTTTGGATCATTACTATTTCAGGCACTGGCACTTAACTTTGGACCAGTTGGATTAGTGCAGCCACTTCTCATCAGCGAGCTGATCCTCGCTCTTCTTATACGCAGGCTCTGGTTTCATCAGAATCTTCGAAAGACAACGGTTGCCTCATCAATATTTACAACCGTATTCCTAATCATGTTCATAGTTCTAGCGACTCCGACAAGCGGTGACGGCAAAACGACATCTTCAATGTGGCTCTATTTATTGCTGTCGTGCTCAATTGTGATTGCAGCACTTGTTTTTGGTGGTCAGCGCGGCAGTGCGAGACGAAGGGCAGGATTTTTTGGAACGGCAACTGCATTCTCGTGGGCCCTAAATGCTGTCCTTATAAAGGAACTTACAAAGAGCATTGGGTTGCATGGATACTTTGGCTCACTGTCACATTGGCCGGTCTATGCATTTATTGTTTGTGGCGCTGTTGGGCTTTATTGTGAGCAAGTTGCACTCTACATTGGTCCGCTCAGCGTCTCTCAACCTTGCATCGTGATTATTGATCCGCTCGTCAGTGTTGTGTTTGGAGTGATTGTCTTTGGTGAACATTGGCATGGTGGTGCAACGCGACTCATTAGCGGAATCGTTTTACTAATTGCCATATCAATAAGTTCGTGGTTCCTGATTGAATCAACACCAGAAACTATGTCTCCTACAAGTAGCGCTTTTTAAGCCTCTTGTTTTTCAACATCCCTGCGGTGAAGGACATAGGTCGCTGCGAAACTGAGCACCAATGCTGCAAGCACGCCAAGGTTTGCGTACGCCCAGGCGCCAGACTTACCACCAAGACCAAGTGGCTTGAGCAAGTAGCCCTGCCAGGTGAGCCAAGAAGCAGCTGAGTTCGTCACGAGTCCCCATCCAATAACGCTAGAAACAATTGTTGTGACTAATGGAGTAATTCGAATGTCACCGTAACGACCAGTAGCGCTAAAGAGTTCAGCGTCTTCGTAGTTCTTCTTGCGAAGTGACATGTCAGCAAGGAACACTCCACACCAGGCAGCGATGAGCACACCAACAGTGATTAAGAAACCTTGG
>CAINVQ010000039.1 GCA_903854175.1 uncultured Actinomycetes bacterium
CGAATTTTTCCTGGCAAGCTGACGTGACCCTGCACCCTTGGTTGGTAGCGGCGAATTACTTTTCCGTGAGCATCGACAATTGCTGCAGCAACTTCAGGTGCATAGCGAGTTCCACCATTTGCAAATGTTGCGTAAGCATTTGCAAGGGCAATAGGCGTTACTGCAGTTGTTCCCTGACCGAAGGCCATTTCAATATTGTCTCCGGTGTACCACGATGTATTTGGGAATGCCTTAGGCACCTGATTGTGCAGTGTTATTCGCTCTGATGGTGAGTCGACTCGCCCGCCTGACTCATTAGGTAGATCAATATTTGTGTAGTTATCTAATCCATATTGAGTTGCAACATCTTGAATTGGTGTTTGACCATATTTACGTTGTTGGCTCCAGAACAAATATCCCAAGTTATAGAAGTAGTAGTCCGAAGATGCAGCTAATGCTTGTGCCAAATTAACTAAACCTGCGCCCTTGTTCTCAGCATCTTTAAAGACACAACCATGGGCGCCCTGAAGACATCCAGGCACCTTGAATGAACCAGTGTCATTCATCAATGTATTCGGAGAAAAAACTCCAGTCTGCAACATCGCTGTTGCTGTGACCATCTTGAACGTACTTCCAGGTGTGTAAATTCCTTGAATCGCGTAGTTGTTAAATGAACCATCATTTAGAAGTGTTTTGTACTGAGCATTTGATAGCCCTGAGATAAAAGAGTTCAGGTCAAACGACGGATAACTAGACATTGCAAGAACTTGACCATTGTTTGGATTGAGAACTATTGCTGCGCCATTTCGTGCTGGAGGATGCTTGCCAGTGTTTGGGTCAATTCTTGCTCGGTCGCTAATTATTTCAGTAGAAAGATAATTATCGAGAGCTTTTTGCAGTCCAATATCAATATTCAATACAACTGAGTTACCAACCTTTGGTTGGATCGTATGCATGGCTCCAAGAATTTGACCTTTTGCATTCACTTTTAGCGTCTGCTTGCCATCTGAGCCTCGAAGGAACTGTTCGTAATACGACTCGATACCGGTTTTGCCAATTGTTGAGTCAGTCCTGTAACCCTGAGATAACTGCGTAGCTGTGAGCTGTCCAACTGGTCCAACGTATCCAAGTGCTTGCGCTCCGACATTGCCACCATTTGGATAACTACGTTTTGAGACATTGAGTACAGACACACCAGGAAATTGGGCTGGATGCAATTTAATGAACTCAACAACACTAGATGGAGCGTTGTCCAAGATTGGAGCTGGCTGGTAGGGATCGTATTGAACATTATTTAAATCAGCATTGATCTGTTTGACACTTAGCCCAGTGAGCGAAGCCAACGCACCTTTGATGGATGGAAACAAGACAGCTTCAGCTCGTGATAATCGAATTTCAGTTGTCGTTATGTTTGTTACGAGTGGCGATCCCCTACGGTCATAAATAACTCCTCGGGTGGCAGGTATTGCACTGACGCGTAGTGAATTCGCATTAACGGCTTTTACTGATGCGCTGTGATCAAGAATTTGCAACATAAATAACCGAATGAGAATCACGCAGAAGAGGAAGATAAAGAATCCACCAATAATCTTCCACCGACGTTCAGGTCGTGTACGTACTTCATCTGGCGAAGCAACAAGGTCTCTAATTCCAACTGGTTTTGATTCATTGATTGAGCGTCCACGACCTTTAAATGGGTTGATTGATTCCCAAGGCCGCCATAAACGAGAAAAGAGGCTCCCAGTTGGTCTATTTCTCCAAGAGCGCTTCACCTAATTACTCCATCACCGAGACGTCCTATTGAGCGAGCTACTCGAGTAAATGGTCTAGCCAGGAGAAAGAATGACGTTGCATTTACGACCATCATTGCGAGCACGCTTCCACGCCACAGTTGAAAATCAATTGCGAAAAAACCACTCATCACATACACAAGTGGGGCTACGAATCCAGCACCAGCAGCGATTATTGGAGCAACCCACCACGCCGCAGAGTCAAGGTCACCAACACCTTCTCGACCAAGTCTCGAAGTTGCGTATCCAAGCAACATTCCAACAGCTGGTGTGAGTCCAAATGGTGTTACTGAGTGAAGATCAAAGAAGACACCGGCCCCAAGAGCTACAAGAAGTGAGAGCACTGTGTAACCAGCAATACCCATTGCAATAGGCCAGAGCCAAACAATCATGATGACAACTCCGGCGAATCTAAGCCCAGAGAAAATGACAAGTTGCATTGCAAGAACAAACAGTGTTGCAATCGCTGCAGGGATCAGCTGTCTTCTCACGAAGATGGCTCCCACAGCAGCACGTCAACGTACCTGAGGTTTCTGAGGTCAGCTGTTGGTTTCAGCTTTAAGTCAAATGTTGCAGCGCCAGGCGTCAATGTTGCTTTGGTTACCGTAGCGATTGGAAGTCCCGGTGGATAGAGGGCCCCATTAAGACCATCAGTTGAAAAAACTGTCCCTGGAGCAACATTGTCACTCAACGGAACAGACGATGCGCTGAGTCCATTGTTTAGTCCGTTCCCACTGATGATCAGCGTTGAGCTTCCATTGCCGAATGTGGCACCAATAGATGTATTCGCGTCAGTAATGAGCTGCACTGTTGAAGCATTGGACCCGGTTGAAATAACAATCCCAACGAGCCCTCCGTTTGCAACGACAGGCATGCCTACAAGCACACCTTGCTTTCGACCTTTAGAAATTGTGATGGTGGCTGAGAAGTTTGTTGGTGAAAGCGATGTCACCTGAGCTGCAACTTTTGCAAGTGATCCAACGAATGGCACGTTGAGTTGTTTTGTTATTTCTGCTGACTGTCGTTCAAGGGACCATGCTTCATTGGCGTGTTGCTGAGCTATGCCAAGTTCGTATCTGAGTTTTTGATTTTGTGCCACTACATCTGAGTAGTTAATTGCTCCAGCAAAGAGGTGTCCAATTGGTCTCGCAACTTCGCCAACTGTCCAAGAGAACGGAGCCACAACGACATTTGCAACTCTTCGCAAGTTTGCAACAATGCCACCAGACATGTAGAGCGCAGTAAGCAGCACCAAAAAACTAACGGTGTACGTCCAGGTGCGACGTCGCTTACGGTCGAAGGCCACGGGTTACCGCGAAGGGCTTGACTTCAACATGCGCGAGAAGGTTTCAAGTTCTTCAAGGCACATGCCACTTCCAAGAGCCACGCAGTTAAGTGGATCATTGGCAACAATGATTGGCATATTCGTTTCCATTTCGAGGCGTGCAGCGATGCCGTTAAGGAGCGCTCCACCACCGGTCAAAACAATTCCTTGTTCCATGAGGTCAGACGAAAGCTCAGGTGGCGTACGGTCAAGTGTGACCTTTACGGCATCAATAATTGCCTGCACCGGTTCTTCAATGGCCTTACGGATCTGCTCAGTAGAGATAATCACCGTCTTTGGCAGTCCTGTTACTAGGTCTCGGCCACGAATTTCAGCTCGTAGTTCCTGCTCGAGCGGGTAAGCGGAGCCCAGCTGGATCTTGATTTCTTCAGCAGTTCTCTCACCAAGGGCTAGCTGGAATTCTTTCTTAACAAAAGCAACCAGCGCTTCATCGAGCTCATCTCCACCAACGCGGATTGACTGTGAAGTCACAATGCCACCAAGTGAAATAACGGCGACCTCAGTTGTTCCTCCACCAATGTCAACCACCATGTTTCCAGTTGGTTCGTGAATAGGAAGTCCTGCTCCGATTGCTGCAGCCATTGGCTCTTCAATGATGTAGGCCTTACGTGCGCCGGCGTACTCAGCTGCTTCAATTACAGCGCGCTGTTCTACACCTGTGATTCCAGAAGGAACACAGATAACCATGCGAGGTTTTGCGAAGCGACGTTGGTGAACTTGGTGAATGAAGTAGCGAAGCATTTTTTCGCAAATTTCAAAGTCTGCAATAACGCCA
>CAINVQ010000040.1 GCA_903854175.1 uncultured Actinomycetes bacterium
TGACATCGCACTCGGTGAACTCGTTGAAGAAGCTGGAGTTGCGCTCGTTGAATGGGGAGAGCTCGCGGCTTCGGTATTTGGTCGCGACGTACTCACCGTGAACTTTGAGATCGATGACAATGAAGGACGCCGACTGATCGTGAGCGGTGCACTCAGCAACTCAAGAAATGCTGAACTTGCTGCGTGGTCAACATCATGAACATTCTCGCCATTGAAACCGCCACCGAAGGTTGCGCCACGGGACTTCGCACAACAGATGGGGTAGAAATCATCAAACTGGTTGATGAGAATCGCCAGCACACTGAAGAGCTCACTGTTGGTATTCAGGCACTCCTAAGCGAAGCTGGTCTTAAGGCCAGTGACATTGACCGAGTAGTTGTTGATCATGGACCAGGACTCTTTACCGGGCTTCGCGTAGGCATTGCTACAGCAATTGCCCTGGCGCAAGGTGTTGGCGCTGAAATTGTGGGCGTTAGCTCTCTCGAGCTTCTGGCGCACGGGGCGCACGACGCAGGGGTGCGCGGAACATTGGTCTGTGCCGTTGACGGGCGACGTGGTGAAGTATTTGTCCAGACGTTCACGCTCGATGATGGAGTTTCACCAAAAGACGAGCCACGAGTTGACGTTCCGAGGACAGTTGTCATTGAGTGGGCCACGATTGCTGCACCCGTGACCTTTACTGGAGACGGCGTCGAGCGATACATTGCTGATTTTTCTGCAGTGCCTGGGGCAAAAATTCATCACGAAAAAGTTCCTTCTATTCACGCAGCGCTAGCTCTTGGTGCGTTACGCAGTCCCTCAGCAACTATCACTCCACTTTATTTACGTGAAGCTGACGCGGTGGCGAACTTCACAACACGTGAACGTTCAAAATGACCTGGCAGATTCGACTCGCTGAACGTCGTGACATTTCGGATCTTCACATGATTGAAAAAATTCAGTTCCCGGAACCTTGGACGAGAGGAATGTTGCTCGACGAAGTCACCAACATCGAAACTCGCCGCTACACCGTTGTTGAGGTTGATGGAAAAATACTTGGCTATCTGGGCGTGATGTTTGTCATTGATGAACTCCATATCAACACCATTGGTGTACTTCCTGACTATGAGGGCAAGGGTATTGCCTCAGCTCTAATGGATGATGCATGGCGTGACGCCAAAGAACGTGGGATCGAACGAGCAACGCTTGAAGTCGCGGTGAGCAACAAGCGAGCCCAAGATTTGTATTACCGCTACGGCTTTAAGCCAGTAGGTATTAGAAAGAATTACTACGACAAAATCAACGAAGACGCCCTCGTGCTCTGGGCTGATTTACCCGTTGAAGAAAAGCCATAAGGGCCCTACGCTAGAGATATGTCAGTAGTTCTCGGAATCGAAACCAGTTGTGATGAAACGGCGGCTTCAGTCGTTGATTCAAACTTCCACGTGATTTCTTCCATTATTGAATCTTCTATTGATCAACATCGTGCATTTGGTGGCGTGGTCCCAGAGCTCGCAGGTCGAGCCCACGTTGCAACCATTGGTCCAGTTGTTGAGCGAGCACTCAAAGAAGCAGGGCTTGATCCACGTAACCCAGCGATTGACGCAATCGCTGTTACGAGTGGTCCGGGACTTATTGGATCGCTCCTCGTTGGGCTTTCTGCTGCCAAAGGATTCTCACTCGCGTGGGGTGTTCCATTCGTTGGAGTGAATCACTTAGAAGGACACCTCTTTGCTCCATTGCTTGAAAAGAGTGATCTTGAATGGCCATTGATGACACTTTTGGTGTCAGGCGGCCACAGCATGATTGTTTTGCAAAGTGGGCCAGGTGAGCACGTTGTACTCGGAGAAACCATCGACGACGCTGCGGGCGAAGCGTACGACAAAGTCGCTAGGTGGCTTGGACTTGGTTACCCCGGCGGCCCTGAAATAGACAAACTCGCGCAAACAGGAACACCAGGAAAACTAAAACTCCCCGTTTCAATGACTGGTGAAGGATATGACCTTTCATTCTCCGGTCTTAAGACTGCGGTTGTGAGAGCCACTGAGAAAAATGCTGATGTCCCTCTGGCTGATGTTGCCGCCTCATTTCAAGCCGCGGTTGCAGAGCAATTACTTCGAAAGCTGCGTACTGCACTTGAAAAGAGTGAAGTGAAGGGTGTAGCGCTCGCTGGGGGAGTTGCTGCAAACTCTGCACTACGTGCTGGCATTGCTCAACTTGCAAATGAATTCGGAATCGTTGCCCACCTTCCATCAATGCAGATGTGCACTGACAACGCAGCAATGATCGCTGCTGCAGGAGTGCACCGCATTGCGCACAACGGACCGAGCCCCCTTTCCTTGTCAGCCAGTCCGAACTGGCAGTTAGTAGACGTCAAATGAGTGAGCGCTGGATTCCTTTCGATGTTGCAGACTGTGCCCCAAACCCATTTGTCCAGTTCAACAAATGGTTTGATGAAGCAAAAGATGTAATGCGCGAGCGAGAAGCAATCGCTCTTTCAACGTCAACACCACACGGTCACCCAAGTACACGTATGGTCCTTCTTCGACACATTGATGATCACTCATTTGGTTGGTATACGAACTATTTGTCGCACAAGGGACACGAGCTGCTGCTTAATCCCTTCGCCGCAATTCTTTGGTACTGCGAACCACTCGGTCGACAGATCCGCATGGAAGGCGCAGTGACACAGATGAGTTCGCAAGAGTCAGATGAATACTTCAACTCTCGACCTCGTGGACACCAGATTGGTGCTCACGCGAGTGACCAGAGTGCTCCAATCGCGAGTCGCGCTGAACTCGAAAACCGAGTCAAGGAACTTGAAATTGAGTTTGAAGGTAAGCCAATTCCACGCCCGCTGCACTGGGGCGGATACCGCTTAGAACCAACGTATTTTGAGTTCAGGCAGCACCGCCAAGACCGCCTACACGACCGTGTTTTCTATACCCAGTCCGCTAACCAGTGGAAACTGGAAAGACATTGCCCCTGATCAAGCCTCATTTGGCACTTTTGCGGTGAGACTGCTAAATTGGCAGTCGGAAGTTTCGAGTGCTAATTGCTCAGGAGGCAATCAAAATGAAGCTGCAACCCCTAGAAGACCGAATTGTTGTTCGTCCCGACGTGGCCGAGTCAACA
>CAINVQ010000041.1 GCA_903854175.1 uncultured Actinomycetes bacterium
CTGATAACGGAGTTTTTTGTGGCAAATATCAAGAGCCAAATCAAGCGTAACAAGCAGAACGAAGTTGCACGCGAGCGCAACAAGGCCGTCAAGTCTGAGATCCGCACGCGTACCAAGAACGCTGTCTCTGCTGCTGGTACCGAGAACGAAGAGTCAGCTCTTCGCGCTGCAATGAAGCGCATTGACAAGGCTGCTGCCAAGAAGGTCATTCACAAGAACCAGGCTGCAAACAAGAAGTCTGGTCTTATGAAGCGCATTAACGCTCTAAAAACCAACGCATAATTCACGGGCGCTGCCCGTTCTTCTTTTCGATCAACTTTTTAGAGTTGATTCTTCACGCCCTAACGGCGACCTGCACCAGACATTCGAGCCAGTCGTGCAACCAAAACTTCAACAACGGTTAGGTCAGTTACATCAATATCAGTATTGAGATCTTTTCCACCGTAGCTAACGCCACCCTTTAGAGATACGTCCGCTTCACGCACCCAGTGAACCGCTTGGGTAATTCGTTGTGGCCCGAGGCGCTGAGCCATCTTGAGTGCCTTGCCTGCTGGATAAGGACTCATTGAAAGAATTGATCCAGCTTCTTCTTGACTAGTTGCCCCACTACCTTCGAGTCTTGCCATTGATAAATAATGACGTTGCAAAATATTTACTATCTGAAGTCCTCCGCGCCCCCTAGAGTCAAGCATTCGACGCGCCACAACAATTGACTTAGTGGCATCGCCTGAATCAATTGCATCGGTTAGGTCCCAAGCAGGAACATCACCAGCATCACCTAAGTACGGCTCAATGTGGCTGAACTTAAGTGGAGCGGTTCCATAGATTGAAGAAAGGGTGCGAGCCATTGCATCAACTCGAGCCACATCGTCTCCAACTACTTCGGCAATCTTTTGTGCAGTTGAGCGATCAATAGAGACGTTGTACTCGGCGAACTTTTCTGCCACAAATGCAGTGCGGTCCTGCGCTCTGGATCCAACGTTTGTTTCAACAACATCACCTGCAGCCTTAACGAGCTTGTTGGCCTTGGTGCCAACCACCCCGAGAATAAGAATCACTGCCGGAGCTGGATTCTCAATCCACTGCAGTAACTCTGAAACTTCATCAGCAAGTAGCGACTGTGCGTCACGTACAACAACCACTCGCCTCTCAACAAGGAATGGGGGCGTATTAAGTGCTTCGATAACTCGTGAAATAACTGTCTCAGAACTACTTGATGCAGCATCTTTCGCCGTGAAGTCCTGCAGCGCGAATGAAGGGTCGAGGTCACCGAGCGCAGTTTGTAGAACGTTGTGCAGCGCGTCATAGACCATGGTCGCATCTGTACCAACCACGCAAATTGTTGAACTACTCAACTCGCTCCAATCAAGTGTTCCATTACGTCTCTGACTCTGACTGAGCCCGCAACGTCATGTACTCGAAGAATACGACATCCTCCAGCAATTCCGAGGGAAGTCGCACCAAGTGATGGTTCTCTTCGTTCAGTAACGGGGAGATCAAACATGACGCCAAGGAATGTTTTATTTGATGCAGAAAGTAGCAACGGAGAGCCAAGTTCTGCGAGTGCTGAAGAATCACGCAGAAGCTGTAGTGACTGAGCTGGCGTTTTACCTAGGTCGAGTCCTGCATCAATGATGATGCGGTCGTGTTCAATCCCGGCGTCAAGTGCCCACTGTCTTCGTTCCACGAGAAAATCTTTCACGGTCTCTGTGACATTGTCATACTCAGGGTTCGGATCAGCAACGCGAGGCTTTAGGCGAATGTGCGTCGCGACAACGCTGGCGTTCGCTGAGGCTGCAGCGTTTAAATACTCCGGGTCAGCAAATCCACTGATGTCGTTGCCAACACTCGCCCCTTCACTAAAACATGCTTTAGCAACCGATGCTCGCCACGTATCAATACTGAGAGGAACGTCAAAACGTTTCTTTAGCTCGCTAATCACTGGGACAACTCGCTCGAGTTCTTCAGCTTCACTCACTTCATCACCTGGTCCTGCTTTTACGCCACCGACGTCAAGAAGGTCGGCTCCTTGATTTACAAGTTGCTCGGCTCTTTCAAAGAATGCGTCTAGGTCATAGGTCGCGGCGGGGCTAAAAAATGAGTCCTTGGTCCGGTTAAGAATGCCCATTACGAGCGCCCTCGAGGTCACGTCAAAGCGAGTCTCGCCGAGGCGAAGGCTGATCGAATGCCCAGGTTTAAATACCTGCATTAGAGGGCCATTTTTGCGAACACGCTGGTCAGCCTAACGGTGTTTGGGGCTTCTCGAAGGGTGCTCCAGCACTGTTATCCTCGGCGTCTATGGGAAATGACGTAATTGGAATAAACGCCGACAACGTCACTGCGTGGATGGTTGGCAATGTAGGTGCTGTTGCCCCACTCACTTTTGAACTTATTGCTGGTGGTCGATCAAACCTTACCTACCGTGTCACTGACGCCACTGGAAAACTCTTCGCGCTTCGCAGACCACCAACAAGCCACGTGCTGCCAACAGCTCACGACATGGTTCGTGAGCACACCATCATTAAGGCACTGCACCCGCAAGGCATTCCTGTTGCAACACCACTCGGTCTCTGCACTGATGAAGCAGTTAATGAGCGCCCTTTCTATGTAATGGAATTCGTCGAGGGTGCGATCCTTCGTGACCGAAAAGATGCTGAAAATGCATTCGATGTAACAACACGTGCTTCAATTGGCGCAAACCTCGCATCAACACTTGTTCGACTTCACGAAGTAGACATCAACGAAGCAGGGCTTAGTGACCTTGCTCGACACGATGGATACATTGAGCGCCAGCTGAAGCGCTGGAGAACTCAGTTCGACCAAATGCAGGTTGAAGGATATGGACACGGTGGTCTCGTGGAAGCTGTTGGTGCACAACTAGCGGCATCAATTCCAACCCAGCAGCGTGTTTCTATTGTTCACGGTGACTACCGACTCGACAACACAGTCCTCGATGAGAACGGTCGAGTGAAGGCAATCCTTGACTGGGAGATCTGCACACTCGGAGATCCAATGGCAGACCTTGGCCTACTGCTTGTGTACTGGTCAGAGCGCTCTGATGCATCAGCTGCACTTCTTGGCGCAGCTCCAACAACCGCTGACGGCTTCATAGGTCGTGCCGGCGTTCTCGAAGCGTACGCGAAGCACACTTCACTCGACGTGAGTCACGTCTCGTACTACCAAGCATTCGGTTACTGGAAACTTGCGTGCATTTTGCAGGGAGTCTTTGCTCGCTACAGCGCTGGAGCAACTGCAGGCGACACTGGAAGTGTGAGTGAATTCCCTACTCACATCACTATGTTGGCTGAACTTGCGAAGCAGACGTTGGAGCAGGGCTGATGGACGACGAAATCTACGACCGCATTATTTTTCTCGCCGACCCAGAACTTAATGAGCCAGTACTTGTTGTATGTCTCGATGGATGGATTGATGCAGGAAGCGGTGCCAGTACGGCACTAGGGACCATGCTCGACACCATCCACACTGAAGTTCTCGCTACTTTCGACACTGAGTACTTCATTGACCAGCGCGCTCGTCGCCCGGTGGCGCGAATTATTGACGGCATCACCACCGAACTCACCTGGCCCGAGATTCAGCTGCGCTACGGAAAAGATGGTGATGGCGCAGACATCTTGTTCCTCATAGGACCAGAGCCAGACTTTCACTGGAGTGATTTCATAGACGTTGTTACTGACGCCGCCGGACGCTTTGATGTTCGACTCGTTGTAGGACTTGGTGCCTTCCCGGCCCCAACCCCGCACACTCGCCCAGTTCGTGTAATTGGTACAGCCCCAATCGCCAGTGCTCACCTGTTGCCACTCGTTGGCACTGTTTCAGGTGAACTTGAAGTTCCAGCAGGCATAAGTGCAGCGTTAGAGCTTGGATTCGCAGAAGTAGACATGGACGTCATTACTCTTTGGGCCCGAGTGCCTCACTATGTTGCTGGCATGCCATATCCGCAGGCTGCAGCAGCTCTTATTGAAGGGCTTGCTCGAATTGGTGGACTTACCCTTGACGCCAGCCACCTACGCGCATCAGCTGACGAAGCTCGTCAGCGTGTTGATGAACTAGTAACTAATAACCCTGACCACTCGTCAATGGTTGAAGAGCTCGAAGAAGTTGCTGATGAAGTTGAAGGAACTTCACTCGGTGAAGAGCTACCAAGTGGTGACGAGCTCGCAGAAGAGCTCGAACGCTTCTTGCGCGGCGAAGCTAGCTAAGCGGCGACTCAACGTCGCCTTCTTCAATTCGAAGTCCTAGCCCTAGGGCGTAGCCCTCAAGGTAGAGCTCACTGTCGTCTTGACGAGGATGGCGATTAGCAATCTCATAGAACGCTGGCGAGTGATCAGCGACTTGCAAGTGAGCGAGTTCGTGAACCAAGACTGCATCAATTACCCATTCTGGGCACTGACGAAGTCGGCTTGAAACTCGAATCTCTTTTGTAGCTGGTGAGCATGAGGCCCAACGCGACTGCTGATTAGTTACCCATCGAACCGATGCTGGCTCAATGCCATTGTTGAACTCAGCAGCGAGGAGTCGAGCTCGTTCTTCAAGCGTTCCATCACCTGCAGCAACTTGTGGCCGCTGTGTAAGGAGTCGTTCAACAAGCTCGTCAACAAAGATCGTGCGGTCTTTCCCTCGAACGTTTGCCGGGATCTGAACAATGATCCGACTTCCAGACCAGTGTGCAGTGCCAGTCTTTTTACGACGTGGTGATGCCTGAATCTCTACTTCTGGTCGATCAAATCGAGGAGGCTCAATAAGAACAGTTGTGTCACCGGTCTTTGCGCTTCTGGCCATTAGATAATTATGTTCACCAGACGAGGTGGAACGCAGACAATTCGCTTTGGAATTGCACCATTTAGAGCTGCAATGGTTTCTGGGTCGCTAAGTGCTGCTGCCTGCGCGTCAGCTTCGCTGACACTTGGGGCCACATTGACGCGAGATTTCACCTTGCCGTTAATTTGCACGACCATGACAACTGTTTCTTCAACAGTGAGTGCAGGGTCTGCAACTGGCCAGCTCTGAAGGTGGACTGATTTTTCTAAAGGAAGACGCTGTTCCCAGAGCTCAGCTGTGATGTGCGGAGCCATTGGAGCCAGCAGCTTCAACATAATGTTGAGCGACTCGTCAAGCGTTTCTCGGTGCGCGCCTTGGTCGGAGCGAGCTTGTTTTGAAACTGTGTTGAGAAGCTCCATTAGTGCTGCTACCGCAGTGTTGTAGCTCCAGCGCTCTAAGTCTGAAGTAACACGATCAATTGTGCGGTGCACAGCCTGCTTCACAGCAAGATCAGTGTCATCAAAAGTGTCGTGGAAGTTAACTTCGTCGTACTGACTGAGCCTC
>CAINVQ010000042.1 GCA_903854175.1 uncultured Actinomycetes bacterium
CCCGAAGACGGATCAATGTAGGAATCTTTTCCATTAACTACGGCGTCATCATGGGCCGCAATAATGAGGTCATAGTCAGAGCGTGATGGCGAAAGCCTTGATGGGTGTGGGCGTTCAATCATTAAGCAATACTCAAGATAACTTTTCCTAATTTCCCGCGTTCAGCGAAGAAATCGTAGGCATTTTGTACTTCTTCGATTTCAAAACTTTTATTTATCAGTACTTTTAGTTTGCCGCTTTGCCAAAGTGGCAAAAGAACTTTGTTCACATGGGCAACTACTTCTGCTTTTTCTTCACGTGAACGGGCACGAAGTGTTGAGCCAGTAAGTGTCGCACGAGTACTCATGAAATTGAGAAGATTCAACTCAGCAGTACTGCCACCACCACCTACTCCAATAACAACAATTCGAGCAGAGGGGGCAAGTATGTGTTGAGCGGCATTTAGGTGTGCTGCTCCAACTAGTTCGAGAACAACATTGACACGATCAATTGAAGCAACTTGTTCAATGATGATTGTTTCATTTGCACCAAGTTGCTTCAATAGCTCGTGATGTTCCGGGGTCCTAGTCACTGCAATTACATGGGCACCAAGTGCACTTGCTATTTGTATTGCGGCGGTTCCAACCCCACCAGATGCTCCTGAAATTAGAACTCGATCGCCCGAGGTCAGATGACCTTGTCGAACAAGAGCGTCGAACGCAGTTGTGAATGCTTCTGCAAAACCACCCGCTTCGTTATACGAAATAGCGTCGGGCACTAACGTCAAATGCTCCGCTGGCACGATGCAGTGAGTTGACTGACCGCCTCCACCAACGATTGCGCACACTCTTTTATTTAAAAGTGAAGGGCTCACTCCTTCGCCGAGTTCAATTACTTCTCCAGCTAGTTCGAGTCCAGGAATATCCTGTGGCCATCCTGGCGGTGCTGGGTAGAACCCGAGTCGCTGCATTTGGTCGGCTGCATTAAGCCCAGCTGCATGAACTCTGATGAGCACATCGCCAGGTCCTGGGGTGGGGGTGTCTCGTTCGCTAAGTACCAGTGAACCGCTATCGATTACGACAGATTTCATAGGCTCAGCCTACGGCTGGCACGAGTGGTCCATTCACCGATATGTTGTCCAAATGACTATTTACGACATTCCAGTTAATTCCCTAAACGGACAGCCAACATCACTCGGAGCTTTCGCAGGAAAGACCGTCCTACTAGTGAACGTAGCTTCAAAGTGCGGACTCACACCTCAGTACACGGGTCTCGAAGCACTCCAGAAGAAGTACGAGTCCAAGGGGTTCAGTGTTGTTGGTTTCCCATGCAACCAGTTCCTCGAACAAGAGCCTGGTAATGCTGAAGAGATTCAAACATTCTGCTCAACCACGTACGGCGTGACGTTTCCTTTGATGGAAAAGATCGAAGTTAATGGTGACAACCGACACCCTATCTACGCAGAGCTGACGAAGGTTGCTGACGCCGAAGGCGTTAACGGTGACATTCGATGGAACTTTGAAAAGTTCCTTCTTGCTTCTGATGGCTCAGTGCAGCGTTTTGCTCCACAAGTTGAGCCAGAAGACGCATCGATTGTTTCTGCGATCGAAGCTGCTCTTTAATCAAGAGTTGCGCGAAGGCGCACGTACGTAGAAGTAAAGCCGTAGTTCAGCCAAAATGATTTGGCCTGAAGGTTTGTGCTGCGCCAATTCACTTCTGCATATTCGGCACCTTCAGATTTTGCCGCACTAAGTGCTTCGTCGATTAGTGCTGTGGCGATACCACTTCGTCGGTGTTGCTCTATGACCACAACATCACTTAAGTGTGCAGTCGCGTCGTGTGAACTCCTGCGTGGTGGCAGTGGGAAAGAAACACAGTGCGCCACGGGGTCACCTTCGTATTCCACAATGAAGTAACTGGTGTCAGGGTCCTCAATAGTTTCTGTTAAATCTTCTTCTCTAGACGCTCGAGATGAATCTGCGTCTCCACCTTGGTGCAGCTCAAGCAAGTCATCGAGAGCGATTGCTGTTGATAAATCTTCGCGTCCACCTAATCGAATTTTGTAGCCCGGAGGGAGACCTCGGTGCTTAAGTGTCGCTAGACGAAGGACACCATGTTCATGCACAACTTCAAATCCGAGTTCGTGCCACGGTGCAATAGAAGATTCATCATTTAACACCCACACAAATATTTCTTTAGCTCCTTTGGTTCTCCACTCAGACAATGCAGTGTTAAAAAGATTTCTTAAAGTTTCAACTGAATCAAATGAAACTCCGTCAGGTCCAATCCATACGTCGGTACTTTCAGAAGATCCCTGAAGAACTGCACCGTAGATGTGACCTGTGAGACTTCCTTCATCGCATACCCATGTCGCACCTCGAGCACCATGGAGCGCTGCCTCGAATGCGTCGGCGTCAAAGTGAGCGTTAATAAGAGGGTTTTGCTGTGCTTCGTGGGTGAGCCTGCGAGCGACCCTTGAGACAATGAAGGCAACGTCTTCTTCCTCGAGGTGTCGTACTAAAGCCATGACGTAACCGTACCGTTTCGGTGTGCCAGAGTTGCAGGGTGAGTTTGCGCGCAACATTGTTCGATATGGACGGTCTTTTGATCGATTCTGAAATCCTCTGGCACAAAGCGGAGCTAGAAATATTTCCCTCCCTTGGCGTTCCTCTCGACGACGGGACAGATCGTCAGACCAAAGGAATGTACGTAGAAGAAGTCGTCAAGTTCTGGTTTACGAAGTACCC
>CAINVQ010000043.1 GCA_903854175.1 uncultured Actinomycetes bacterium
GCTCAGGGCATCACCCCATGCTTTTTCAGTATCGGATGTTGACTGTGAATCACTCGCACCACTTGCACCGAATTCCAGTGACTCCAGAGCACGTACAGCAGCACGTCGTGCACTTTCACCAGATTCAGATGCGAGGTCTACCTGTTGAGCCTTTCGAAGCAGTTTTGCGTAAAGAGTGAGTGCTGGGAGCTGCCAAGCAATACCGTCTGTGACGCTCTGTCTGCCTTTTTCAATCTTTTTTAAATCTTCCCAGCGTGATGCAACTTCATCAGACCCGCTGACCTTCACATCACCAAAGACATGAGGATGGCGACCTGTGAGTTTGTCTCTCACACCGTCAGCAATTGTTGCGAAGTTAAAGTGTCCTTCTTCGTCGCCTAGTTCAGCGTGAAAGACAATTTGAAACAACAAATCGCCCAGCTCTTCTTCAACGTGCGCAACAGCACTCGCTTCGTCGCCACCATCAGCCTCCACACGAACAAAGGCTTCAAGGGCGTCAAGAGTCTCGTACGCCTCTTCTAAGAGGTGACGAGTCAGTGATGCATGAGTTTGCTCTTGGTCCCATGGGCACTCGGCACGTAGGCGTCTCATAAAGTCAACAAGATCATCCATTGACTCTCCTGCGGTGCGCAGCCCTTCAACCCAAAGTGACGTGAGGTGATCAGCACTATCAAAACTAACGAGCTCATTTGCGCGAAGTTCTTTAATGACTTCATCACTCAGTCCAATATGGTGCAGCACGGTCACTACTGTCTGCGGCGGCAATCTGTCGGCCACGCTGGCGAGGATTTCTGGAGCGTAGGTTTGCAGAATCAGCAGAGGGCCAGGTCCTCTAAAGGGATCCACTGAGCCAAGTGCGTCAACTACGCGAAGCCCAAGTGACATTGGATCCTTGCCAAGTCGTGCACACGCAACATCAATAACTGAGATTGCTGGCTCACAAATAACTTCCACATCACCACGAAGTCGAAGCAGTTCAACAGTATGTTCTGCAACCATTGGTGAACCGGGAACTGCGTACACAACTTCATTGTTTGGTGATGATGCAGCGAGTTGTACTAGATCATCAACAATTTTCGGGTAGAGAATTTCAAATGAGTCTGCTGTTTCGTAGTACTCGTCGTAGCTAGGAATTTCTCTAAAGCCTTCGGCGGCTGGGTGAATTCGAGTTCGTAGTCGAACAACGGGTGAAGAAGTAAGAAGCTCGGTCGTATGCGCTGTCAGGTGTTGAGCGTCACTTGGACCGAGTCCTACAACTCGAACTACAGGTCTGCTCACTGATACTTCAACGTGTTCGCAGCGCTAAGCGTTGATGGTGAAACTACGGAGGTTGTTTCAGGCAATGCTGGCGCAAAGACGCCTGGGCCAGCAGACTGGCTTAGCCCCCATCTTCCAAATGCAGGATCAACTGAAACCGCCGCGGCATAAAGAATATTTTCTTTAACGGTTGAAGCAGATGTTGCATTGACATTTTGAACATCAGTTACTACTGCATTTGCAGCTTGATCAAATGGAGTAACTGTTCTCTTAGTTGCTGCAACATACAGCGCTAAGGTTTGTCCACCATACGAAATACCTTGTGGCGCTGAGAATTTATTTAATGCGAGATTCACAGTGCTAGTTCGCACGGACGAATAATTTGACGAAGATGGCGCAAAGCATCCATAGGCACCACCACTTGCAGCTGACTTATCAACAGAAAACTTTTTAGCAAGTTCAGCAATCGACATTCCGCTTGCCTGAGCTGCACTGAATGAAGGAATTTGATTTGGGGAAACTACTGCAACGCTCACACAAATAGTGTCGTAGTCAGCAATGTGCTGCGCGTAATACGCCTTAATGTTCGCAACGGTCATTGGAATGGTGGTGTTGAGCTTCCCTAACAAATACAACGATGCGGCTTGGTCCTCAACCAATGTTGTTCGCATCTTTGCTGGCATTGCAGCGAGTGCATCAGCTGAAGCTCCCGGACAAGAAAGTGAATTCCTAGCGGCTGCTTGGGTCAGTTCGCCTTCGAGCGAAGAAGTGGCGAGCTGCTTTTGTTGTGTTGAGGAAAAGTTGACATGGAAATGTGACGTTACGTATTGGTCAATAGCTATGCCCTCAACCAAAAGATTCGCCCATGTTCCTGCTGCTGCACCAGGCACGGTTGCACTTCCAGCACCAGCTCCAAAGTTTTGAGTTGCGAGTGCTGACATGTAGCACTGCAAATTTGGATTATTCGTAATTGCAGCTAGCTCTGCACGAAATTCATTGGAGGAAACTTTTGTCCCGTTGGCTGAAACACCTGAAGAGAAGTTACTGATGCCAAAAATTCCAGCACCGACAAGGGCAATTATGAAAAAGAAAGTTATTCGACGCACAGAGACATGCTACCGATTAGTTGGCGCCAGAAACCTCAGTTATTTCTTGCAACAGTTGCAAAATATCGGCCGGAGTTGCCCCATTCACCGTTACTTCTAGGCGCAGTTCCTTGGAATCTTCTGAGTAAGCATTAGATCCATACTTTCGTCGAAACCTCATTTGTTGGCTGAGAGTCATCACCAGCGGGGTAATTTTTATCACTGGCTTTGAGCGAATTCCCACCTTCGCTGGAAGAACCGAAACGTTCGTGACCCCAAGTTCAATACAGAGCAGACGCAGTTCACTTAGCTCAAGTAGGCCAACGGCTGGTTTTGGAAGCGCACCATAGCGGTCTGTCCATTCATCTCGCAGGTCTCTGATCTCTTCGAGTGAAGTAATTGTTGCAAGACGTCGGTACGCCTCTAGACGAGCATCATCTGCTTCGACGTACTCCTTAGGAAGATGCGCTTCACCTGGAACATCCAAATTGATTGGAACAACGTCGGGGACAGTGAAGCCCTTTGCGTCGGCAACTGCTTCTGCAACAAGCTGTACGTACAGGTCGTAGCCAACTGCAGCTACTGGGCCCGACTGATCGTGACCGAGCAGGTTTCCTGCGCCTCGTATCTCTAGGTCGCGCATTGCAATTTTGAATCCACTTCCGAGTGCGGTGTTGTCACCAATGGTGCGAAGTCGTTCGTACGCAGTTTCTGAAAGCACTTTGTCGGCTGGGTGAAAGAGGTATGCGTACGCACGCTGTCCACTTCTTCCAACACGACCGCGAAGTTGGTGCATTTGACCAAGCCCGAGCCGTTCTGCTCGGTCAACAATCAATGTGTTCACTGACGGAAGGTCAATACCTGATTCAACAATTGTTGTGCAGACGAGAACGTCGAATTCACGCTGCCAGAAGTCGAGCATCACGCGCTCGAGCGTTCCTTCATCCATTTGTCCGTGCGCCACTGCAATTCGTGCATCAGGGACTAGCTGGCCAATGCGTCTTGCAACTTCATCAATATCTGAAACTCGGTTATGAACAAAGAAGACTTGGCCTTCGCGAAGTAGTTCTCTACGAATTGCTTCAACAACCGCAGGTTCGGAATATTCGCCTACGTGCGTAAGGATTGGCCTGCGGTCAGCTGGCGGAGTTGTCACCATTGATAGGTCTCTAATTCCTGCAAATGCCATTTCGAGTGTTCGTGGAATCGGGCTCGCGCTAAGCGTGAGAACATCAACATTTACTGATCGAGTTTTAATTGCTTCTTTGTGCGTGACACCGAAACGTTGTTCTTCATCAACAACAAGTAGTCCCAGATCCTTGAACTGAACGTTTTCAGAGAGAAGCCGGTGTGTTCCTACAACAACATCAATCGTTCCTTCTTTGAGACCTTGTGTGGTTGCCTTCATCTCGGCATCATCAACAAATCGGCTCATGAGCGCAACCTTGACTGGGAAGCCAGCGAAGCGGTCGACCATAGTTGCGAAGTGTTGACTGGCGAGAAGAGTGGTTGGAACCAGAATCGCAGCTTGCTTATTGTCCTGCACCGCTTTGAAGACTGCCCTGATGGCAATTTCTGTTTTTCCAAAACCTACGTCCGCGCATACGAGTCGGTCCATAGGACGGAGCATTTCCATGTCCGCCTTGACGTCATTAATTGCTTGCGCTTGATCCGCCGTGAGCGTGTACGGAAACAGCTCTTCCATTTCTTGCTGCCATGTGGTGTCAGGACTGAAGGCATGGCCTACCGCAATATTTCTCTGACGGTAGAGATCAACGAGCTCTTGTGCCACCAAGAACGCTGCTGCGCGAGCTTTGGCGCGAGTCTTTTGCCACTCAGCTCCACCCATGCGCGACAAGGAAGGCCCGTCGCCACCGGTGTATGGAGTGAGCGCATCAATTTGTTCGGTGGGCCAGTAGCTACGGCCATCTTTAAATTCAAGGATTAAGTAATCACGAATAACACCATTGATTGCTCGTGTCGTGGTTCCAGAAAACTTTGCCACTCCGTGCATGCGGTGCACGACGTAGCTACCAATTGCGAGATCATCAAAAAAACCATCAACGTTACGTGCACGAGTTCGCGCGGCTCGGTGCACGGAGCGGCGACCAGTGAGGTCACTTTCACTCCACACAACAATTTCTGGATCATCAATACTGAATCCAGCTGGAAGCGTGCTCATCAAAACTGTTATGCGAACATCCAAAACCTTTTCTGGATCCGTGGTGACTTCAATCCCCTCACCACGAAGTTGATCAGCCATTCGCTCAACCGCCGCTGGATTAGATGTAAGAACTACACCGCGACGCTTTTGGCTCCAGTTTCTAACGTGGGTCGCAATTCTTGCCGCATCACCTTGAACAACTGGAGGTGAAATGAGGCCCATTGAGCTCTCACCTGACCCGCCAGAGCTAAGTGCAGTGTCAATACGGGTCGCCAGTGATTCGTCCCACGTTGCATGGAGTAGTCCAATCTCTTCAGTGGCCTTCCACGTTTGAGCAACGGCACTGGTCAGCTCGCGTTCTTCATCAAGCAAGTCAGCAAGTCGACTTTCAACGCGAGCTGGCTCAACAACGACACACGAGAAATCAGTCAGTTCATCGAGAATTGTTTTTCTCGATTCAATGAACAGCGGCATCCAACCTTCCATGCCATCAAAGAGTTGCCCAGTTGCAATACGGTCAAACGTTTCTCTGCCCCATGGCGCAGATTTGATTAATGCTTCACTGCGAGCTCTGGTCTTTTCAGAGGGAATCCACTCTCTCGCTGGGGCAATGTACGCCTGTTCAATATCGTGCGTTGAGCGCTGATTCGCAATGTCGAATGCAGTGAGACGCTCAATCTCGTCTCCAAAGAAGTCGAGACGAATTGGATCATTGCCCTGCGCTGGCCAGACGTCAACAATCCCTCCACGAACCGCGAACTCTGCGCGGTGTTCGACCAAATTCTCTCGTCTGTAACCCATTACTGACAGCGACGAAATAAAACTGTCACGATCAAGAGTCTCTCCGCGCGAAACATTTATTGGAGAAACAAGTTCTTCAGGTGGAAGTAGCTGCGCAACAGAACGAGCTGACGCAACGAGGATTCGTGGCCGGTCATTACTTTGCAGCCTCCATCTAAGAAGTGATCGCATGGCCATAACGGAGCTGTCTGGGCTGACGCGCTCTAGAGGGTGCGTGTCCCAACCCGGCCAGAGTGCAACTTCATCATCTAACAGCGCGGACAACGCATCTCGAAGAATGTCCGCTTCCGTAGAAGTTGCGGTAACAACGAGTGTTAATTGATCTTTTGGTGCGTAACTAGCAACCGCAAGTGGTGTGGCATAGCTACTTGGAATGAACGAACCCGACGCGACCGAGGCACGGATAGAGGGTGCGACGTGCTCTAAGACACGTGCCAAACCTGATGTATTAGCCACGAGCACCATTCACACGTGCCTGGGCATCTACAAAGTCATAGTCGAGCAGCATTTCAATTGCGTCAGCTGCTGCAACAACATCACGCTGCAGCGCTTCTTTGCGGGCACCGGTTGGTTTTCGAAGCACGTGGTCAGCGCCTTGCTCTTTAGTGATTGGTTTACCAATACCAATACGCAGTCTCGCGAAATCTTGTGTCCCGAGGGCACTCGTAATTGACCTGAGTCCATTGTGGCCAGCGAGTCCGCCACCTTGTTAGAACATCAGGCGACCTGGCTCGAGATCGAGTTCATCATGGGCAACAACAAGATGTTCGAGGTCGTGTAACGAAGTGCGCTTAAGAAGCGGTGGGAGTGCTGCACCTGATTCATTCATGTAGGTCGTAGGAACTGCCAGAGTCACTATTCCTCTTGGCGTTGAAACAGAAGCACTCATTGCGCGTTGACGTCTTTCGAGTGTGAGCTTTACGCCACGTCGTTCACATACGAGGCGAACGGCATCACCACCTACATTGTGGCGTGTTCCTTCATATTCAGATCCAGGATTGGCAAGACCGACAATAAGAAGTGTCGATGCACTTCCTCTTCGTTCTTCGTCCTTAGAGCGCCGAAGCGCCACGACGAACTACGCCGAAGGGGTAGCTGCTGGAGCAGCGGCAGCATCAGGTGCTGCAGCGGCTGCGTCTTGGCCACCACCAACGAGTGCAACGCGTCCTTGACGTGTTGAGACAACAGCTGCGTTCTTGTCACCAGCTGCTTCAACGCCGGCAGGAAGAACGAGGTCTCCTACGTGCAATGTTGCACCAGGTGTCAAGTGAGAAATGTCGGCATCAACGTGCGTTGGAACGTCTGCAGGACGAGCACGAAGCTCAACACTGAACAACTGCTGGTCAATTTCCCAGTCAGCGTGACGTACTTCAACTGCGTCACCAATCATGTGAACTGGAACAGTTGCAACTAC
>CAINVQ010000044.1 GCA_903854175.1 uncultured Actinomycetes bacterium
AGCAACGTCTGTTGACGTTCCACCCATGTCGAATGTGAGGAAGTCTTTGTAACCAGCCTGCTCAGCAACCCAAGCAGCACCAATAACTCCACCAGCAGGACCCGACATCATCACTGATACTGGGTTATCTCCAGCGGTACGAGCTGAAATAAGACCACCGTCACTCTTCAAAATGAAGAGCTTGCCCTTTACACCAGCGTCAGTAAGTTGCGCTTCAAGGTGACGCATGTACTTATTAACTTGTGGCTGTACGTAGGCGTTAGCCACGGTAGTAATGGTGCGCTCGTATTCACGAAGTTCAGGAAGAACGTCAGAAGAAAGCGACACTGCAATACCTGGAAGTTCTTCGGCGGCAAGTTGGCCAATTCGCTTTTCGTGAGCATCATTGGTGTATGAGTTAATAAGGCTCACACTCAATGCTTCGATGCCCTGGCTCTTTAGCTTGCGTAGCTGCTTGCGAACGTCATCTTCGTCAAGGGCAGTAACTACTTCGCCCTTTGCACCAATGCGCTCTTTAACTTCAACAGTGTCTTCAAGTGATGCAAGTGGCTCTGGCTTTGGCCAAATGATCCATCCAGCAAGTCCACCAGGAACGAAGGAACGAGCAATCTGAAGTACTTGGCGGAAACCTTCTGTCGTTACAAGACCAACTCGGGCACCCTTTCCTTCGAGAATCGCGTTAGTAGCAACAGTTGTTCCGTGAAGAACGTCACTGATCTCGTCAAGTGTGATCCCAGCAAGCGCACAGGCCTGCTCGATTCCACGCACAACACCAATTGATTGGTCTTCTGGTGTAGAGGAAGTCTTAGCGCGATACGTCGCACCACTCTTCTCATCTACTAACAGAATGTCGGTGAATGTTCCTCCGACATCTACTCCGAGCCGATACGCCATAATTACTCCCTTAAATAATGCCTGCAGATTGCAATGATGTCATTGTGGCATCATCGAGACCTAGCACGCCTTGATAAATTTCTTTGTTGTGTTCCCCGAGTGTTGGACCTACATGTCGGACTGACCCAGGGGTATCAGACAAACGTGGAAATACATTCTGCATTGCGAACTCACCTAACTCAGGATGTGTAAGACGCACAATAGCGTCACGAGCGGCGAAGTGCGGATCGGCAAACATATCCTTGGCGCGGAAGATTCTTCCGGCTGGAACGCCACCCTCATTAAGAATATTAAGGAGGTCATCGCCCGTGTGTAGGACGCTCCACTTGGCAATAATTAGGTCCAGCTCCTCCATGTGAGCTCCGCGAGCTCCGTGGGTTCCGTAGCGCTCATCTGTTGAAAGTTCTGGTTGACCCATCACTGCAGCGAGGCGGTTAAATACATTGTCACCGTTTCCAGCAATAAGAATCATCTCGCCATCAAGTGTTGGATACACGTTGCTTGGAGAAACGTTAGGGAGAACTGTCCCAGTGCGCTCACGCTGGTATCCAGCAATCTGCCATTCTGGAATTAGTGATTCCATAAGTGCAAGAACTGCTTCATAAATAGCAGAGTCAACAATTTGACCCTTGCCAGTGCGACCAACGTTGTGAATTGCAACAAGAGTTCCAAGGGCCGCGAATGTGGCAGCGAGTGAATCGCCAAGAGAAACACCAGCACGAGCTGGAGGGCTGTTGGGATCACCAGTTACGTAGCGAATTCCGCCCATTGCTTCACCAATGGCACCGTATCCGGCCTGTGAAGCGTATGGACCAGACTGTCCGAAACCTGAAACACGAGTAATAACTAATTTTGGATTAATTGCCCAAAGAACTTCTGGAGATAATCCCCACTTTTCAAGAGTTCCTGGACGGAAGTTTTCAATAAGAATGTCTGCTGATTCAACAAGCTTGCGAACAAGGTCTTGTCCTTCCTTCGTTCGAAGGTTTGCAGTGACAGATTTTTTGTTTCTTGCAACGACTGGCCACCAGAGTGAAATACCGTATGGCTTTTCGCGACCCCACTGACGCATTGGGTCACCAGTAGCGGGGTCTTCAATCTTGATAATTTCTGCACCAAAGTCACCAAGTAGCTGTCCACAGAATGGTCCTGCGAGCAATTGACCCATCTCAATTACACGAAGATCATCTAACGGGAGTGATCCTTTTTCAGCCATCGGTGCTCTCTTTCGTATACAAAGTCAAAAATAGTTAATTTATGAAACTAGTAATCGTTGAATATAGCGCCTTAAGACATTTCTAGCAACCCGAGAAATCCTTAAATTACATACAATTTTGCCCATGAGTCAAAAGTCATAAGATGACTTTCATATGGCCGACGAAAATCTCCAACACTTTGATGAAATCACAGTCGAAAGTATCTATCAGGCCATCCGTGAACAAATCCTCACGGGCAAGTTAGAAGCGGGTCAGTGGCTGAGAGAAGTCGAGCTGGGTGCCTCGTTCGGAGTCAGTAGAACGCCAGTTCGTGAAGCTTTGCGACTTCTGGCCGCTGAAGGCATGGTCGCTCATGAACGCAACCGTGGAGTCCAAGTTCAGAGCTGGACCTTAGATGATTTAAACGAGGTCTATAGCCTCAGGTCACTTCTTGAACCGTGGGGATACAAGCTCGCCGCTCAAAATGGAACCGCTGACCTCGCGGCGCTTGACGAACTCGCAAACGCAATGGATGAAGAGCTCACCAAAAAAACACCAAGCATCCAGCGCGTTACTGAGCTAAATATTCATTTTCATAGTTCGATTCTTCAATGCTCGGGCAATGAACGACTCTG
>CAINVQ010000045.1 GCA_903854175.1 uncultured Actinomycetes bacterium
GGACATGTACGAAGGATCAGGCTGGATTTACGCGCCTGGATTCCTCCCAACTGGTGAGCCGCTGTGGCTCTCAGGTGCTGCATCTAACGCAGGTGACTTCTCTAATGCTGCAATCGACAAGGAGATCCTTGGAACAATCAATGGATCAGCAACTCTTACTCAGTACGAGTCAGCACTTCAGAAGAACCCACCAGTCGTGTGGCAGAACTGGACCGTTGGTCTTATTGAAGTTAAGAACAACATCGGTGGCTAAGTACCTCAGGCAACTGGATACGGACGCGCTGAACTTTGGTACAAGAAGTAACAAGAATTAACTTCTAGCTAGTTCTAAAAAAACCCCCCGGAGAAATCCGGGGGGTTTTTTGCATTTGATAGTAGTGTTGCATTGTGCTTTCGTATTTGACCAAACGCATTTATCAAGGGTTTTTTGTCCTACTAATCGTTGTAACCCTGACTTTCATTTTGGAGCATTTCGTTCCCGGCGGGCCCGCAGTTGTTGCCCTCGGAAATAGAGCGAATCCACGCACGATCAGACAGTTCAACATCGACAACGGACTCGACAAGTCACTCATCTATCAGTGGTGGCATTACCTCTTGCAGATCGCTCAACTTCGCCTCGGAAACTCAATCACCCAAAGCGCACCTGTTTGGTATCTCATCAAGTCAGCACTTGGCCACACATTGGTGCTCGTAAACGTTTCTCTAATTATTCAGTTCTTTTTGGCAATCCCACTTGGGATCTTTCAGGCTCAACGTCGAAACACAAAAGTTGACTACTTCGCAACGCTTATTACGTTCATTCTTTATGCAACACCAGTGTTCTTGATTGGTGAGACGTTAATTTCAGTTTTCGCAATCAAGCTGCACATCTTCCCGGTAACGGTTGCTACTGATACTGGTGTCTTTTCGCTATTCACATCGCCTCGACAGTACATACTTCCAGTGTTGACTCTTTCGCTTTTGGGCGTTGGCGGTCTCAGTAGATTCCAGCGCTCTTCCATGCTCGACACCTTGACTCAGGACTACATCAAGACAGCTCGTGCAAAAGGACTTCCTGAGAAGCTCGTGATCCGTAAACACGCCCTAAGAAACTCGATGCTTCCAATCGTGACAATCATCGGACTGAGTCTCCCAGCAGTGGTTGGTGGAGCGCTCATTACTGAAACACTCTTCGACATTCCTGGAATGGGACTTCTTACTCTCCGAGCTGCAACGTCACAGGACATGCCAACGGTGGTTGGAACAACAATTATTGCCACCGTGGTTACAGTTCTCGGTTCAATTGTTGCTGACCTTCTCTACGCAGTTGCAGACCCACGAATTCGTATCGGAAGCAAGGGGAACTAAGCAATGAGCGACATTACAGACGCAACCAATCTCATTCAGGACAAAGATGCTGGAGCTATTGGTGATGACGGAAGTCTTCTCACCCTCATTTGGAGAACATTCCGTGAGAACAAGCTCGCAGTTGCTTCGCTTTTCGTACTTGGCTTCATGATTCTGTTCTCATTTGTTGGGCCGTTCATTTACCGCACCAACCAGAGCGACCCTTTCGCAATCTCCTCCACGCTGATTAATGGACAGTCACCGTATAACTTTCCATGGTTCCACACATTCTCAGCAATCCTTGGAACTGACCCGTCTGGATTCGACGTAATTGGACGCCTCATGCTTGGTGGGCGCACCGCACTCACCGTTGGATTCTTGGCTGGAGTTATCTCTGTCACGGTCGGATCAATTTATGGTGCTGTTGCTGGTTACCGCGGGAA
>CAINVQ010000046.1 GCA_903854175.1 uncultured Actinomycetes bacterium
ACGCTTGGCGATTGTCAATACGTCACTTAGCGACCAGCGCAGTCTGCTCTTTAGGGAAAGTGAGGTGCTCATGCTTGTGCCTTTCGTCCACGGCGCTTTTTAGTTGGCTCGACAGGGGCGTCAGTAACTTCTTCAGCCTTGTGTCCAGTGAGATTTAGAAATACGTCATCAAGACTTGGTTCGCGAAGTTCAAGTCCAGCAAGTGTGATGCCACTTGCATCGAGACGCCTTAGAGCATCTGCAGCAGCAGAAGGACCACGAGAAACAGTGAATTCAACAACGGTCCCTTCAATGTTGGCGGGCTTGTCTGAAACATCCTTAACAAGTTCAACACCACGTCGAGCTTCTTCTGTTGATGCAAAGGTGAGCGAAAGAACGGTATTACCGAGTTGTGTCTTCAGCTCTTGCGAAGTTCCTTGGGCAATGATCTTTCCGTGATCGAGTACAACGAGTTGCTTGGCGAGTCGGTCCGCCTCTTCGAGATACTGCGTAGTGAGCAGAACAGTTGTTCCACCTTCGACGAGTGTTTCAATGATGGTCCAGAGATCTTGGCGACTCTGTGGGTCAAGACCAGTGGTTGGCTCATCGAGGAACAAAAGTGGAGGGCGCGCTACAAGAGCAGCAGCTAGGTCGAGACGACGGCGCATTCCACCCGAATAAGTTTTCGCGACACGATTACCTGCATCGGTGAGGCCAAATTGCTCTAGTAGTTCGTGTGAGCGCTTAGATGCTACGGACTTATCAATGTGGTTGAGTAGTCCCACCATACGGATGTTTTCGTATCCGGTGAGATTTTCGTCAACCGTTGCGTACTGACCAGCAAGTCCAATACTGCGACGAACGGAGTCAGCTTGCTTTTCAACATCAAAGCCATTGACAATTGCAGTGCCAGAAGTTGGGCGAAGAATTGTTGAAAGGATTCGAACCATGGTGGTCTTACCTGATCCATTTGGCCCAAGAAGACCGAAGACTTCTCCACGGGGCACTTGGAGCGAGACGCCGCCAAGGGCTTGAACTTCTCCATCCTTGAAGGAACGGGTGATATTTAGTGCTTCTACAGCGAATTCAGACATGTTCAGAGTTTAGGGCCATCACGCTGCACCCCTTGAGGCCTTAAGGCAGTACCGTCTTTACATGGCTATTTCTGACGGTGAGATTGCGCAGGTTCGCGCAGCAACTGACATTGTGGCCCTGATTAGCGAGCAGGTCGCCCTAAAAAAATCAGGGAGACGATGGAGCGGGCTATGTCCTTTCCATGGAGAAAAGACACCATCATTTTCTGTAAACGCTGAAGAAGGTCGTTACTACTGCTTCGGATGTCGAGCATCGGGTGATCAGATCACATGGGTACGCGAAATGCTGCACATGGACTTTATGGAAGCCGTTCGTTTCCTTGCTGATAAGGCCGGCATTGAGCTTCATGAAGACGATAAGTCTGGTCCAGCTCGCAAAGACAAGCAAGAGTTCATGTCCGCAATGGATAAGTCAGTCGCTTGGTATCACGATCGACTTCTTTCTGGTCAAGATGCTCGCCCTGCTCGTGAGTATTTAAAGTCACGTGGCATTAATGGCGACATAGCTCGCCAGTTCCAACTTGGCTGGGCTCCTGACGAATGGGACGGGCTCAGTAACGCTCTCAAATTGAACGAAAAAGTATTGCTTGGCACCGGACTTGGTTTTGTGAACAAGCGTGATCGCCGCCAAGACGCACTTCGTGCACGAATTATTTTCCCTATCTTTGATCCTGCAGGAAAAGCAATTGCGGTAGGAGGGCGAATTCTTCCATCAGCTGCAGAAGTTGTCCGTCCAGATGGCCGAGTTGAGCCGAAATACAAAAACAGTCCTGAAACACCCATCTACTCAAAACGTCGAACTCTTTATGCGCTCAACTGGGCAAAAGACGACATCATCAAAACAGGCGAAATTATTGTTTGTGAGGGCTACACCGACGTCATTGCATTCTTTATGGCGGGCATGCCGCGTGCAGTTGCGACGTGTGGAACTGCACTTGGTGAAGAGCACTTTAGAACTATGCGCAACTTCGCTAAAAGAATTGTTCTTGCCTACGACGCAGATAGCGCTGGCCAGAGTGCGGCGGCCTCGGTGTACCAATGGGAGAAACAACACGAAGTTGATGTCGCGGTTGC
>CAINVQ010000047.1 GCA_903854175.1 uncultured Actinomycetes bacterium
ATTCGTCTTCGTAACCAAGTCGCTCCTGGCACCGAAGGTGGCATCACCATCAAGTTCCCAGAGAACGAAGAAATGTTCATCTACGACGCTGCTATGCGTTACCAAGAAGAGGGCACTCCCCTCATGATCATTGGTGGCAAGGAATACGGAAGTGGATCAAGTCGCGACTGGGCCGCCAAGGGAACCAAGCTTCTCGGGGTGAAGGCAGTACTCGTTGAGAGTTTCGAGCGTATTCACCGTTCAAACCTTGTTGGAATGGGAATTCTTCCTCTTCAGTTCAAGGCTGGCGAAACTGCTGAGACCTACAAGCTCGATGGCACTGAAGTATTTGCAATTGCGGGACTTGACCCACTTAATCGTGGCGAGACTGTCCCAACAGTGCAGGTAACTGCGAAGCGTACAAATGGAGAAGAGTTGAAGTTTGAAGTGCGTCTACGCATTGATACGCCAACCGAAGCTGACTACTACCGCCATGGTGGTGTTCTTAACTTTGTACTTCGCCAGCTCGCTGCTAACTAGCCAGTTATAACAACACGGAAGCCCTCAGCGAGGCGCTTCTTCTTCATGCCATTAGCTTTCGCGGTGGTGGCTGCCCATTCACGAATCATCGTGTCTAGGTTTTCGTTTCCACCAACTTGGCTGACGTGACACTTAAGTGCTTCGATCTTCTTATCAATGGTCTTAGTTATGTCCACAACAATTGTTGGGTTCGGAGAAGAGAACCACAGTTGCTTCACAGTGTGAGGATCATGACCTTCATCAAGAAGTTCTGGCTTGAAGTGAGGATTTCGAGCATCTGGGTAGATTGCGCGTACCGTTGCTTCACCAGCGGCCATGTGGTCGGGGTGACTTGCGAACATGCGGTCCCAGTTGCGTTCTGGATTCTGAGTAATAACAAGATCAGGCTGGTGAACACGAATAGCTCGTGAAATATCTTTTCTGAGTTGCAGTGTCACTTCGACTTCGCCGTCTGAGTATCCAAGGAATGTGAGATCAGTTACACCAACAACTTTGGCAGCTGCAGTTTGTTCAGCTTCACGGTATGCAGCACGCTCAGCTTTCGTGTGCGTTGACGCATCGCCGCCAGCGTCACCAGAAGTAACGAGACAGTAGGCAACATCAACACCGTTCTTAGTAAGAAACGCAACAGTCCCCGCTACTCCAAAGTCAATGTCATCAGGGTGAGCAACAATTACAAGTGCTTTTTTGATGCTGTCATCGTATTTAAAAACAGTTGTTTCAGATTTCTTCTTGGACATCTTTATTCCTCTGAGGTTGGATCCCAGTTGGCGAGATCTTTTAGTCGTGGATCATTTGAAAATACTTCAACCACCGGACGCTTAAGTGCAATGCGGCGCATGATTACTTCAGCTTCAATGATCTGGTTGTAGAGCAGCATTGAAACAACTACTCCCGTAGATCCAGCACGTGCAGTGCGGCCAGAACGGTGAAGGTATGCCTTGTGGTCTTCTGGCGGGTCGAAGTGAATTACACAGTCAACTCCGTCAATGTGAATTCCTCGAGCGGCTACGTCAGTTGCCACAAGCACTGAGAGCTTGTCCGCAGTGAAGTCAGCTAGAGCCTTCTCACGTTGGCTCTGCTTCAGGTCGCCGTGAATAGCTGCTGCGTTCACGTTTTCTTTTTGTAGTTGCTCTACAAGACGGTCTGCCCCGCGCTTGGTGCGACAGAAAATAATTGTCTTATCCATTGACTTACAGATATTTGCAACAACCTTGACGCGGTCCATTTGGTGCACATTAAGAAAATGGTGCACCATATTTGAAACAGTCTGCGATTCGCTCGCGACTTCGTGAAATACCGGGTCAGTGAGGTAGCGCTTCACGAGACTGTCAATTGCTCCATCGAGTGTTGCAGAGAAGAGCAG
>CAINVQ010000048.1 GCA_903854175.1 uncultured Actinomycetes bacterium
GAATACCAGCTCAGCATTATTTCAAGTAGTTCAAGTACATCTGGGTCTCGAATTGTTCGAATTGTCTTTGATGTTGAGCTCGCTGATCCAACACACCTAAGTAGTCTTCTTGCAGCACTTAAAAACGTTGACGGCGTTTTTGATGCCTTCCGTCAACTACCAGGTCAGAACAAGAACTCATGAGCGAATTCCAAGCCCCCATAGGAACCCACGATGTCATTGGACCTGAATCGCATGAATGGGAAGGATTAGTTGGAACATTCGCTGAGTTCGCACATAGGTTTGGTTTCTCACTCGTAGTTTCACCAATGTTTGAAGACATTGGAGTTTTCAATCGTGGCATTGGCGAAGATAGTGATGTTGCTAAAAAAGAAATGTACGTCTTCACCGATCGAGGGGATCGCACGTATGCGCTTCGCCCAGAAGGAACTGCGTCAGTAGTTCGCGCTTTTGTGCAGCACAGTCCAACAACTCCGTGGAAGGCGTGGTACGCAACACCAGCGTTTCGTTATGAACGCCCACAGGCCGGTAGGTATCGCCAGCACCACCAACTAGGAGTTGAAGTACTCGGTTCTGATGACCCAGCTGTAGACGTTGAAGTAATTACTCTCGCGTGGCGTTTCTATGAGGCCATTGGTCTAAAGCGCATCCGCTTACTTATCAATTCAATGGGTCACGATGAATGTCGCGTCAGTTACGTGGAGCTTCTAAAAGCGCACCTTTCGTCAAATGTTGCATCACTGTGTGAAGAACACCAGAAGGTCTGGGAGCAGAATCCACTTCGAGTACTCGACTGTAAAAAAGAGTCGTGCATTGACGTAACTTCGAAGGGGCCAATGCTTCCTGATCACGTATGTGCAGACTGCAGTGCTCACTTTTCAAAAGTTGTTACCGGACTTACATCACTTGGCATTAATGCTGAACTAAATCCACGATTAGTTCGCGGATTTGATTACTACACACGCACAACGTTTGAATTTGTCGCAGACGCCCTTGACGGAGCTCAGAACGCGATTGGTGGCGGCGGCCGTTACGACAAACTCGCCGAAGAGCTTGGTGGAAAACCAACCAGTGGCATTGGCTTTGGTTCAGGGATAGAGCGCTTACTTCTTACGAGGAATGCCGAGGGAGTGACAACTCAGTTGGTTGACCGATCTGTTGATGTATTCGTTATCGATACAACTGACGATGACCACGCAACAAAGCTGGTTGATGAACTTAGAAGCCATGGGCTAAGTGTTGAGCGAGCATTCGATGGCAGGTCAATGAAGTCTCAAATGAAGGTTGCTGATAAGTCAGGAGCCAGATTCGCACTTTTGATTGGTCCACAAGAACAGGTTGCTGGTCAGGTTACGATTAGAGACCTGCGTAGCGCAGATCACGAACAGGCTCAGAGTCAAGTTGCCCGTGGTGATGTTGTTGCAACGGTTTCCAATCTATTAACGAAGTGAAGTGACAATGTCAAAGAATTATGAAGCCACCAGCATGCGAGACATGCTCTGCGGGTCAGTGAATGCTGCCCACATTGGTCAGAAACTGACGGTTTGTGGCTGGGTGGCCAAGCGACGCGAACATGGCGAACACCTCGCATTCGTGGACCTGCGTGACCGTTCTGGACTGCTTCAAGTTGTTGTAGATGGCAAGGTTGACGTTCGATCTGAATATGTTCTTCGTGTCACTGGCACTGTTACTAAGCGCCCAGATGGAACACTCAATGACAAGCTCGCAACTGGTGAGATTGAACTTACAGACTGCTCAGTCGAAATACTTTCTGCTGCAGAACCACCACCGTTCCAGCTCGATGAACGAGTTGATATTGATGAACAGGTTCGACTTAAATACCGTTACCTAGACATTCGACGCGAAAAGATGCAACGCAACCTTCGACTTCGCGCTGCTGTTAACGCCTCGCTTCGAAGCTCAATGGACGCACAAGGGTTCTGCGAAGTTGAAACACCACTTCTCTGGGCTCCAACTCCTGAAGGTGCAAGAGAATTTGTTGTTCCTTCACGTCTTCACCCAGGAGACTTTTACGTTCTTCCTCAAAGTCCTCAAATCGCGAAGCAGCTGCTCATGGTTGGCGGATTCGATCGCTACTACCAGATTGCTCGTTGTTTACGCGATGAAGACCTGCGCGCTGACCGCCAGTTTGAATTCGTGCAGCTCGACCTTGAAGCAAGTTTTGTAACGCAAGAAGACATTCTTGCTTTTGTTTCCGAAGCAGTACTTAATGCTGCGCACGTTGCAACCGGAACACGCCCAGGACCAATTGGTTCAATGACGTGGCACCAGGCACTCGACGAATACGGAACCGATAAGCCAGACCTGAGATTTGGAATGGTGTTGCAGGATCTTTCTGAAGTATTCGCTTCAACGGAAGTTAAAGCATTCTCAGCGCCAACCGTTAAGGCACTTCGCGTTCCTGGGGGAGCTGAATTCTCACGAGCAAAACTTGATCAACTTACAGATCAAGCTAAGGAGCTTGATGCGAAGGGTCTTGCGTGGTTCAGAATTACAGCTGAAGGTGTTGATTCACCACTGGCGAAGTTTCTTAACGAAACCGAAATTGCCGCCATCGTTGCAGTTGATGGTGCCCAAGTTGGCGACATTGTTTTCTGTGTTGCTGATGAATATGCGCAGGCCTGCAAGGTGCTTGGCTCACTTCGAGTAACCCTCGGTGCGCCACCCGTTAGTGAAGGCCCACATCACTACGTTTGGATTACTGATTTTCCAATGTTTGAAGGAATTGATGAAGACGGCAACCCGATTGCTGCTCACCACCCATTCACAATGCCAAATCCTGATGACATCCATCTCATGAAGACTGACCCGCTCAAGGTTCGTGCTCGTTGCTACGACCTCGTGCTTAACGGCTGGGAACTCGGAAGTGGTTCTGTTCGTATCAGTGACGCCGCAATTCAGGCACAAGTCTTTAGCTCTCTAGGTATCAGCGATGAAGAAGCCGAAAGTCGATTCGGCTTCTTGATGGGTGCCTTTAAGTACGGTGCTCCGCCACACGCTGGTTTCGCATTTGGAATTGACCGATTGGTTGCAATTTTTGCTGGTGAAGAAAACATTCGTGAAGTTATTGCGTATCCAAAGACTCAGTCTGGCGCTGATCTAATGACCGGAGCTCCAAAGAACATATCTGAGCGCCAACTTCGCGATCTGCGAATCAAGCCAGCAATCAAAGGTTGATCTACGTCTCTCTTTGATGAAGCCGTGGCTCAACGCCTGAAACAAGCAGCACCTCTCGCTGAGCTCCTTCGCCCGCGGTCTCTCGACGAAGTTGTTGGTCAGTCGCACCTCGTAGGAACCGATGGCCCTCTGCGAAGTTTTGTTGGAGCGAAGCAGCTCACCTCAATGATTCTTTGGGGCCCTGCGGGCACAGGAAAGACATCACTCGCTCGCATTCTTGCCACATCGGCTGGTTACGCGACAGAAAGTCTCTCTGCAGTTACTGGTGGGGTTAAGGATGTTCGTGAAGCACTTAGCCGAGCTCACGACCGCTTAGCCGAGCATGGCCAAAAGACAGTCTTGTTTATAGACGAGGTCCACCGATTTAATAAATCTCAACAAGATTTGTTGCTACCTGCGACTGAATCAGGTGAGATTGTTCTCATTGGTGCAACAACTGAGAATCCTTATTTTGAAGTTAACGCTGCGCTGATGAGTCGCTGCACGCTGTGGCGACTTAAGCCACTGACCGAAGAGGAACTACTACTACTCGCGAATCGCGGACTTGAGTTACGTGGTGCCACTGCAACTACAGAAGCACTCAGTGCAGTCACTTCATCTTCTGATGGTGACGCTAGGGGAGCACTCACAACTCTCGATACGGCGATCATCTTGGCTCATGCTCAGTCAGGAGTGGGTACACAGGTCACTGTTGAACATATTGCTCAAGCACGAGACGGCCGGCTCTATCACCAGTCTGCTGATACGCACTACGACCAAGTAAGTGCGTTTATTAAATCAATTAGGGGATCGGATCCTGATGGTGCTCTCTACTGGTTAGTTACTTTGTTGGAGAGTGGCGAAAGCGCACGCTTCTTGGCGAGGCGACTTGTAATTCTTGCGAGTGAAGATATTGGACTCGCTGATCCAATGGGTCTCTTGGTTGCTGAATCAGCTGCACGTGCAGTTGAGTTTGTTGGTCTACCTGAAGCTCGATTGACACTGGCTCACGCCACCATCACCCTCGCGCTACTTCCAAAAAGCAATGCGGTAACTCGCGCCCTTGGCGCCGTAACTCAAGCGGTACAAGCTGGTGGGCATATTGAGGTTCCTGATCACCTTCGAGATGGTCACTACCGTGGGGCCAGCGAAATTGGTTTTGGTACGAACTACCAGTACCCCCATGACTATGAGAACGGGTGGGTAGATCAGCAGTACCTCCCAGACGCTCATAAGGGCTCAAGATTCTTTGACCCATCGTTTTATGGCCGAGAACAGGCTCTAGTTGAACAGTGGCGTCGCAGAACCGGGCAATCAGACACCAATGGCACTTCAGCGCCGGTAGAGTAAATCCCGTGGAAGCAGCTCAACTCCGGTCTATTTTTCTTAATTACTTCGCTGAAAATGGTCACACGATCGTTCCCTCAGCGAGTCTGATTCCTCACGACCAGTCGCTTCTTTTTACCGTTGCTGGAATGGTGCCCTTTAAGCCCTATTTCACTGAAGAAGAAACGGCACCATATAACCGCGCAGTTTCAATTCAGAAGTGTTTTCGAACAGGTGACATTGATCAAATTGGAACTACGCAGCGACACTTGACATTCTTCGAAATGATGGGCAACTTCTCATTTGGTGATTACTTCAAAGAAGGCGCGATCAAGTACGCATGGGGACTTATTACTGAAGGATTCGGTCTAGATCCTGAAAAACTCTGGATCACTGTTCACCATTCAGATGACCAAGCTGAAGAAATGTGGCGCGATCTAATTGGCATTCGTCCAGAGCGAATTCAGCGTCTCGGCGAAGACAACTTCTGGGCCATGGGTGACAGCGGTCCGTGTGGTCCGTGTTCTGAAATCTTCTACGACAAAGGACCATCCTTTGGAGCGGACGGTGGGCCTGCGCATGGAGGCGAAGACCGATTCATTGAATTCTGGAATCTCGTATTCATGCAATTCGAAAAGGGACCAAACGAATCGTTTATTGATCTTCCAAAGAAGAACATTGACACCGGTGCAGGCTTCGAGCGAGTGCTTTCAATTCTTAATGGTGTCGAGTCTGTATTTGCAACCGACCTCTTCGCACCACTGATTGAAACTGCATCACGTGCAGTTAATGCGCCCCTTGGTCGTGATGAAAACACCGACATTGCAATTCGTCGCATTGCTGAACACGGTCGCGCAATGAGCATCTTGGTTTCTGACGGCGTGCTTCCTTCTAATGAAGGTCGTGGTTACGTTCTTCGCCGCATCATCCGTCGAGCAATCCTCGCTGCTCGTAGAGCTGGATCCGACGCTCCGCTAACTGCACAACTCGTTGACGCCACCATTGAAAAAATGGGTGGCGCCTATCCAGTTCTCATCAAGGACCGCGACCTTATTGTTTCAATCCTTGAGCGAGAAGAAGCAGGATTCTCTCGCACGCTCAAGGCTGGAATGACGTTGCTTGAAGAAGAGCGCAACAAAGTAACTAAATCTGGCTCACTTATCTTTCCTGGAGACATGGCATTCAAACTTCACGACACTCATGGGTTCCCAATTGAGCTGACTGACGAAATTGTTGCTGAATCCGGTCTAAGTGTTGAGCGCGATGCCTTTGATGCTGCAATGACCGAGCAAAAGGAACGCGCACGTTCAAAAGCTAAGGCACTTAACTTGGCTGATGAATCACAGTACAAAGACCTCATTGAGAGCCACGGAGCCACAAACTTTGTTGGTCGTGACGTTGAGCGCTACAGCATTGAAACTTCTGTAGTTGCGATTCTTTCTGGTGCTGATGGAACTAGCGAGTTGTTCCTTGAGAACTCACCGTTCTACGCAGAATCTGGTGGCCAGGTAGGAGACATGGGAACAGTCGTTACTGAGTCAGGTCGCTTCGAAGTTATTGATACCCAGAACGTTGCTGGTGGGCTATTTGCTCACCGCGGGAAGCTCACCGGAGAAATTCTTCCTGGCCAAGTCTGTGTTGCAACCATTGCTCCAGAACGTCGTGAAGCTGTAAGACGTAATCACACTGCAACTCACTTACTTCACGCTGGACTACGTAGCGTTCTTGGTGATCATGTTCGCCAGCAAGGTTCTTACGTTGGACCAGATCGACTCCGCTTTGACTTTGCTCACGGCTCAGGTCTCGCAAGTGAAGAGATGGCTCAAGTACTTACTATTGCCAATGGAGACATTGTTGACAATGAGCCAGTAGAGACAATCCAGACCTCTAAAAAAGAAGCCGAGACCATGGGGGCCATTGCGTTCTTTGGTGACAAGTACGGTGACCAAGTTCGTGTTGTTCGTGCTGGTGTAAACAGTCTTGAATTCTGTGGTGGAACGCACGTTGACAGTCTCGGCTCAATTGGTCAAATCCAGGTTGTTAGCGAAGCGTCAATTGGATCGGGTACTCGTCGCATTGAGGCAGTTAGTGGGCTGGGTGCGTACCGCAGAAGTCAAGAAATGGAAAGCGCGCTTGGCTCAGTTGCGACACTGCTTAAAACATCGCTTGACGATGTTGTTCCAGCACTTGAGAGAGTGTTTGAGCGTCAAAAAGAAGTTGAAAAAGAAATGTCGGCACTTCGACAGTCTCAACTTTCATCGTTTGCTGAACAGCTTCACAAGGAAACTGACAATCCAATCCTTGTAGCTCGAGTTGATGGATTTCCTGGAGAGCAGCTGCGCACACTTGCACAAGATCTTCAAAAACGAGGACGTAGGGCAGTGGTGCTTGCAGGTGCATTCGAAGACAAGGTTTCAATTGTGGTCGCTTCCGATGAGTCACTTGATGCACAAACAACAGTTAAGGATCTCGCCAAGTTTGTTAGTGGCGGTGGTGGTGGCTCTGCACGCTTAGCTCTTGCAGGCGGTAAAGATGCTTCGGGTATCGACAAAGTGCTTTCTGCGGCTAAAGCACTCTAGGAACTATGAGTCGAATTCTCGGAATTGATCCGGGCACTCGCAGATGCGGCGTTGCCATAACTGATTCAGCACAAACAATGGCATTTCCACGTCCCGCACTTGATGCCGATGACTCTTTTCTAAAAAATCTCGGAGTGCTTCTTGATGAAGAATTTGTCGAGACAATTGTCATAGGTCGTCCAATTTCTCTTTCTGGAAATGACACGCAAAGTACTGAAATCGCCGACCAGCTGTTTAAGGCCATAAAAGCGTCATTTTCCTCATATTTGGTACTTCAGTGGGATGAGCGCTTAACCACCTTGGAGGCTCAAAAATCGCTTTCTGGGGCCGGTATGAAGGCAAAGAATCACCGGGACCACATAGATAGCGCCGCGGCAGTAATCATGCTGCAAAACTACGTAGATGCGCTTCCTTCTGCTTAGGCCAGTCAAGAGGGTTCTCCAAGCTATTTTGCTGCTTGTTGTAATTTTTCTTGTTTGGTTTTTTCTCCAAATGAACCCCATAGGAGGTTCTGGAAAGGAAGCAGTCTTTACGGTCAACCCGGGGGACTCCGTTGCCCAGATTGCATCTGAAATGCATGACGCAGGAATTATTCATTCAACGTTTGCATTTCGAATCAACTCACTGATCTTTGGTGCACCATTAGTCCGTGCTGGAAGTTATGAGATCCCTCAGAATTCGTCATTCAGTTATGTGAAATCTGTTATTGGCAACTTGCCGAATGTACGAGTTGTCAACGTTCTGCCTGGCCATACTCTTCGTGAAGTTGAGAGACAAATTGTCTCTGATGCAGGTAATACATTTGCACTTTCATTCTCACAAGCTGTCAATGAACAAATTGCATTGAATTCATTTCATCCAAATGGTTCACTTGAAGGTCTCATTGGTCCCGGTAAGTACATTCTGACTCCAAGCACAACCGGCAAATCACTGCTCAAGCTGATGCAAAAATCATTTACAGATATGGCGAATAAAGCTGGGCTAACTGCGAATACAAAAATTCAAGGTCAAAGTGCCTACCAACTTTTAATTGCCGCATCGATTGTTGAAAAAGAGGGTTACTACGCATCGAATATGCCAAAAGTAGCTCGAGTGATATTTAACAGACTCAAGCGTGGCGGGTCGTTACAGATGGACTCTACGATTCTTTACTACTTAGGCATGGATGGCGGAAGAGTCACACAAGCAATGTTGAAGCAAAATAATCCCTACAACACGTATCTAAATGCAGGTTTAACACCAACACCAATCTGTGTCGTTTCTCCAGCTGCTCTTAATGCCGTTCTACATGCCCCTGCAGGCAAATGGCTTTACTTCACGCTTGTGTCAAAAGATGGAACAGAAGCTTTCTCTGAAACGTTCGCAGAGCAGCTTGCAAATGAGCGACTTGCGGCTTCTAGGGGAATCAAATGATTTGGCGCGTAGGAGTAGTCGGAGATCCAATAGAGCACTCACTTTCCCCGCAATTACAAGTTGCTGGTTTGAAGCTCGCGGGGCTTGAAGGAAGTGCTTCGAGGCTGAAGCTTTCTGCTGACAAGACTGAACAACTTCGCGCGGCAATTACAAATGATTTTGATGCACTTTCTGTGACGATGCCTCTAAAGCAAGTAGCTGCATCCTTATGCGACGAGTTAGACCCTGTAGCGACTCGAACAGGGGTTGTTAATTCACTTCTACATCGAGATGGCCGCATTTACGGTGCATGCACTGATGGTAACGGCCTGCTGGAAATGGTCAAAGAGAAGTATTCATTTGTTGACTCTGGATCAAGCATTGTTGTGATTGGAGCTGGAGGCGCAGCTACAGGAATTATTGATGCTCTCCAGTACTCAGATACTGCATCTATTGGGGTATTGAATAGAACCACTTCAAAAATTGATGCGCTACAGGCTAGGTATTCAAAAGTTTCAAGCGCGATGCCTTCTCAGATTGATCTACTAATAAATACTGTGCCGAGTGACTCGCGTGTCACGCCAAGTTCTATTGCTGGAGTGTCGAGTGAGACGCTTTGCGTTGATATTACGTATTCACCAAGAGAGTCTGACTGGATGAAGTTCTTTGAAAGTGAAGGATGTCGCACTGCAAATGGCCTTGGAATGTTGGCGTACCAGGCCGCCCTTCAGTTCAACTGGTGGTGGAATAGTAAAATTGATGGATCAGATCTGCTGAAAGTTATTTCATGACCGATACGCTCTCGTCAATCACCACGAGAATCCGCTCAAAGGATTCACTCGATGTTGGACTCTTGTGGGGAATGATTGCTCTTGGTGTAACGGGTGTACTTATGATTTACAGTGCAACTCGTCAAGCATTAGTAAGTGCTGGCTATAACCCGCACTATTACCTAGAGCGTCAGTCTCTATTTGTTGTTATTGGTATTGCAGTCATGTACGGCATTTCTTTAATTGACTATCGACGATTTGAAATGGTCGCAACACCCCTCTACATTGCTGGGATCTTGGGACTGATTGGAGTTTTCTTCCTTGGTTCAAGTGCCCTCGGTGCACAGCGTTGGTTCAACTTGGGTTTATTTCAAGTTCAGCCGAGTGAATTCACTGTTTTGTTTGTAATAGTGGCGGTAGCTACATACTGTGAACGCCGACCAGAAGGATTAAAGCTCTATGACGTGTGGAGACTGCTTCTAATGGCGGCTCTTCCTATGGGCATGATTGCTCTTCAGCCTGACCTTGGAACTGCAATCATCATTGTTTTCTCTGTAAGTGCAATGTTGATAGTCGCTGGAGTGCCTCCAAGGTTTATGAGTGCTCTTGCTGTTGTTGGAGCGATTGGAATAGTTCTGGCTGCATATTTTTCTGTTCTTCAGAAATACCAGATTGACCGTTTTGTTTCCTTCTTGAATCAGAGTTCGAGTTCTGCCAATGCACAACTTCAAGCGCTGCTGTATGAAGTGAACAACGCTAAGAGTGCGATTGGTTCAGGCGGGCTTCATGGGGCAGGATTCTTCCAGGGTCTCCAGACAATTCTTGGATACGTTCCAGAACAAAGAACTGACTTCATTTTCACGGCCATTGGTGAGCAACTCGGTTTTATTGGGTCAGTGTTGATTGTCTCGTTGCTCGGCTTCGTGGCATATCGAATGTTCAGAATTGGACGAAATGCTAAAGACACAATGGGGCGAGTCATGGTTCTGGGTATTTTCATTTTCTTCGCGTTCAGCTGTTTTGAAAATATTGGAATGACCATGGGAATTATGCCGGTTACGGGAATTCCACTCCCACTCCTCAGTTACGGTGGATCCGCTGCAATTGTGTTCTTTGCTGCGGGTGGGGTAGTTCTCTCCGTGTCTAGGCGTTCGGGCAGTTAGTCTTAGTACTTATGACCGACGAAGCTGTAACCCCTGAAGTCACCGACGCGTTTGACCCCAACGCTGTCAAATTCCTCGTGATGAATATTGGCTCAGTTGCTTTTGACCTTGTTGACACAACTCCGGAAGTTCATCTGAGTGAAGATGACTACCCATTTAGAAGTATTTCTATTCCTATTGCCCTCGTTGAAGCGCAGGCACTAGAAAATGCTCGTAAGAAAAATGTTGGACGACGACCTTCATCTCATGAATTATTCGCTGAAGTCTTGGGGCGAACTCACGTTGACGTGATTGCGGTAAGAATTGTTCGTCATGAAAATGGTGTTTTCTATGCTGAGCTCGATCTCATGGCACCAAACGGCAGAATAGTTCTAGATTGCAGAACTAGCGACGCGTTAATCATTGCGTCACGACAGGCCGTTCCTGCACCCATTTTGTGTGCAGAGGAAGTATTAAAACAGTTCTACGTTTAGTTAAACGTAACTGCTCGGACTTCGCCACCACGAAGCTCGTTGGCATTTTCTTGTGAAACTCGAAGCAACAATGCAACGATTACATAATTAGAAATTAGTGAACTTCCACCGTACGCCATAAACGGCAACGTGATTCCAGTGAATGGAAGAATTCTGAGCACGCCCGCCATAATAAAAAATGCTTGAAATCCCATTGTCGCAGTAAGTGCAACCGTAACCAATCGAACAAAATCTGAGTGCGCTCTTTGTGCGATTCTGAATCCTTCGGCTACGAATAATGCAAAGAGGCTGAGAATAATCAATATTCCTATGAATCCAAGTTCTTCGCCAAGCGTTGCGAAGATCATGTCAGATGAAATTTCAGGAATATTTCCAGATTGGCCAAGTCCAAGTCCGGTCCCTGTTATTCCTCCAGCTGCCAGAGAGAACCATCCAAATGCAAGTTGATGTGAGAATTCCAAATTAGCTGGTGACCATGGATTGAGCCACATCGATACTCGGTGATGAACCTGCGAAAAGAAAATATTTGCGGTGTAGGCACCAATAGTGAAAAGTCCTACTCCAAGTCCAATGTAAGTCTTGAGTCCAGTTGTTATCCAGAGTAACGAGAAGAAGAGTGCGAAGAGAATCATTGCAAACCCAATGTCGTTTTCTCCACCGAGAATTGCTAGTGCGAACCCCCATGCAGCAATTATTGGAAACAGTGCTTTAGGTGGCACTATCAGTCGACCAAGAAATCGCTGTGTAGGAGTTGAGAGTAGTTCTCTGTTAGATGCAAAATACGAAGCGAAGAAGAAGGCCAGAAGTAATTTTGCAATCTCGACAGGTTGGAATGAAAGTGGACCAGCTCGTACCCAAAGCCGAGCTCCATTTATATTTACCCCTAGACCTGGGATCATTGGCATCAGCAGAAGAAAAATTGCTGTACTTAATGTCAAATAGCGGTATCTGTCGAGATCCCTGACGCTTCGAACAAACTTCAGTGTGAGGATAAACGCAACAGCACTTAGGAAATACCACACTGCCTGGTATCCAGCTCTCGAACTATTCCATCTCGAAATC
>CAINVQ010000049.1 GCA_903854175.1 uncultured Actinomycetes bacterium
ATGGACTGCGTATTGTTCATGAACGTAATCACACAGGAGCTATTTAGTGTCAACCCCGTATCAATTCGATCACAACGCGCACTGCGCGCCTCTTCAAGAGACGTATGCGCACCTCACCGACGGTGAAGAATCAGGTGTAGTTGTAAAGGTTGCTGGTCGTGTGATGCTGATGCGCACACAAGGAAAACTCGCGTTCGCAACCATGCGTGACCTCACTGGTGAAATTCAACTCTTCGCCATGTCTGCCATCACAGCAGAGTTCGAAGAGTTCGCGAAGCTTCACCTTGGTGACTGGGTGGGAGTAACTGGAGAAGTTGTTCGCACTAAGCGCGGAGAACTTTCAGTAAAGGTTGCTTCATGGGAACGTCTTGCTGAAGCGCTGCACAACTTTGGTGACAAGTGGGCGGGCATTACTGACTACGACCTTCGCTACCGTCACCGTGAAGCTGACCTCTGGGCGAATGCGACTACTCGAACCTCACTCACTCGTCGAAGTGATGTGCTCCGCTCCGCTCGTGAACGTTGCTGGGCTGCAAATTTCGTTGAAGTAGAAACACCAATGCTGAACGCCATCCCTACTGGAGCTGCAGCTCGTCCATTCGCAACACACCACAACGCACTCGATAGTCAATTCTTCTTGCGTATTGCACCAGAGCTTTGGCTCAAGCGACTCGTTGTTGGTGGATTCGAGCGTGTGTTTGAACTCGGTCGTGTTTTTAGAAACGAAGGTGTGAGCCCACGCCACAACCCTGAGTTCACCATGCTCGAGCTGTACGCCGCGTACTGGAACTACGAAGACATGATGAGCTTCACTGAAGAACTCGTTGCGGGTATTGCCATGGACGTTCTTGGAACGACTGAAGTCACCTACCAAGGTCGTGAATTCTCATTCGCCGCTCCTTGGCCACGTCGCACCATGGCTTCACTTGCGAGTGAGGCAGTTGGTGAAGATGTATCCGTTCACACACCACGTGAGCACTTAGCGAAGTTGTTAAGTGATCGTGGAGTAGAGGTCCATAAGTCATGGGGCCCGGGGCGCTGTCTTTCAGAGCTCTTCGAAGTCACTTGCGAAGAAAACTTGTGGAATCCAATGTTCGTCATTGACTTCCCAGTTGAAGTGTCGCCACTTTCTAGGCGTCGTGCAGATGACCCAGAACTCACTGAGCGCTTTGAGTCCTACGCCGCTGGTCGTGAACTCTCTAATGGTTTCAGTGAACTTATTGACCCAGTCGATCAGCGTGCTCGTTTTGAAGAGCAAGCACGACTCGCGGCTGCTGGAGATGATGAAGCAATGCAAATTGACGAGGATTACATCAAGGCACTTGAGTGGGGTCTTCCACCAACGGCTGGTCTCGGACTTGGGATGGACCGTCTCGCAATGTTGATTGCTGATGAGTCAAACATCAGGGAAGTAATTGCCTTCCCAACTCTTAAGCCGCTTCGCGACTAGTACGAAGGAAGATCTTCGAGCAGTGCTTCGAGAAGAGCGATGAAACCACTACGGAGTGATTCGCTCGAAACTGACTTCAACGCTTCGTTAGCTTTCTCAAAGAATTCATTCGCGGCATTAACTGTGTATGAAATGCCGTCAGTACCAACAACAAGCTTGCGTGCACGCTCACGGTCAGCTTCATTAAGAGGTCCTCCAAGAATGCTGCGCAGTTCTTCGCCGACTGTTTTGTCCTTTAGGGCAAAAAGAGCTGGCAAGTTGTAGACACCTTCAGCGAGGTCTTGACCCGCTGGCTTACCGAGCTGATTGTCAGTTGCAGTCATGTCGAGGATGTCGTCACGAAGTTGGTAGACCATCCCGAAGCAACGTCCGTACTCACTTAGGGCGTCTGCTTCTTTCTTACTTAGCCCAGCAGTGATTGCCCCAACGCGACAACTCGCGGCCATGAGTGATGCAGTCTTTCCTTCGATTGCTTCGTAGTAGTCAGCTTCAGTGCGATCAACTGAGAATGATGTACGAACTTCAGAAACTTGTCCGCGGGTCAACCACGCAAGTGTGTCTGCGAGTAGTCCCGCAACTTCAACACCGAGGCTTGCGGCGATTGCTGCTGAGCGAGCCATGAGGTAGTCACCAGCAACGATTGCAATGAGGTTGCCGTAACGAGCATTGACACTGTCAACATTGCGACGAACTTCTGCTTCATCCATTACGTCGTCGTGATACAGCGATGCGAGATGCATGAGTTCTAGAGCAACGCCACCGAGAAGATCCTCTTTGGTTGCTTCACGTGATCCACCAGTTGCTGATGAAACACAGAGAAGTGGTCGAAGTCGTTTTCCACCGGCGTAGATGAGGTGTGTTGTTACTGAGTCAAGGTAGGCGTCTCCAATGATCACTGACTCTGCAAGCAGTGTTTCGAGGCGTGCAAGGTCAGTTTCTACGGAGGGCAGTTGGAGATGCTCGTGGGGATTCACACCTCTACCTTAGGGGCCATTACTACTGGTCAAAGGGGCTGGACTGAAGGGTCACAGACCACCGGTACACTGCTAATTAAGTAATACAAAGGAAGACAATTGTTCGAACGTTTTACAGACCGTGCCCGCCGAGTACTTGTGCTCGCTCAGGAAGAAGCACGCGACCTTAACCATGCATTTATTGGTACTGAGCACATCTTGCTTGGTCTAATTCGTGAAGGCGAGGGAGTCGCCGCTAAGGCCCTTGACGCCCTTGGGGTCACCTACGACGTCGTTCGTGAAAAGGTCGAAGAGGCGATTGGTGCAAACACCAACCCTTCACCAGGATCTCCTCCATTTACTCCTCGTGCCAAAAAGGTTCTCGAGCTCTCTCTACGTGAAGCACTTCAGCTTGGTCACTCCTACATCGGAACTGAGCACATGTTGCTCGGACTTGTCCGTGAAGGTGACGGGGTAGCTGCACAAGTACTTTCAGAACTCGGCGCTGACATGGCTCGTGTTCGCACACAGGTCATTCAGATGATGTCTGGACAAACCGGAAAAGACGCTGGAACTCCTCAGGGGTCTTCAGGTCAGAAGTCTGGTGACGTTGATGCACAGGGCGGATCAGCAGTTCTTGATCAGTTCGGTCGCAACCTCACTCAACTTGCTCGTGAGGGCAAGCTCGACCCACTTGTTGGTCGTGAAAAAGAAGTTGAGCGTGTGATGCAGATTCTTTCTCGTCGTACCAAGAACAACCCAGTCCTCATTGGTGAGCCTGGTGTTGGTAAGACGGCGATTGTTGAAGGTCTTGCACAGAAGATTGTTAGCAACAACGTTCCCGTGACGCTTGCTGACAAGCAGCTCTACACCCTTGACCTTGGTGCACTCGTTGCCGGTAGCCGTTACCGCGGTGACTTCGAAGAGCGTCTCAAGAAGGTGTTGAAGGAAATTCGCACACGCGGCGACATTATTTTGTTCATCGACGAAATCCACACACTCGTGGGTGCCGGTGCTGCAGAAGGCGCCATTGACGCTGCATCAATCCTGAAGCCAATGCTTGCTCGTGGCGAACTCCAGACTGTTGGAGCAACAACAATCGACGAGTACCGCAAGTACATTGAAAAAGATGCTGCACTCGAGCGTCGTTTCCAGCCAGTGAAGGTTGACCAACCTTCAGTTGCGATGACGATTGAAATTCTTAAGGGACTTCGCGAAGTGTACGAAGAGTTCCACGCCGTAAAGATC
>CAINVQ010000050.1 GCA_903854175.1 uncultured Actinomycetes bacterium
GAGTTTCGAGGTGACGTGAATGGAGCTCTATTGCCAGTTCTTTCCTGAACTACGCCGAGCTGGTCGTAAATAGAAGCCTGAGGTCCAAGAATCCAAAACAGTGGCTCGTAAATGCTCAAGTCCACGAATTGCCCTGGTCGGTCAGGCTGCTTGTCGCGGTGATGCAAGGCAAACATTGTTGCTGACGTTCCAAAGAGTGCCGCTACTGCGTCTCCAAGTGCAAAGGGTGGAAGTGTCGGCGGTCCGTCAGGGTATCCATTGATATGAGCAAAGCCACTCATTGCTTCGGCGAGTGTTCCAAATCCAGGTCGGTCGCTATACGGGCCGGTTTGACCAAAGGCAGTTACTCGCACCATTACTAAATGCGGATTAATTGCGGCTAAATCTTCGTATCCAAGTCCCCAGGACTCAAAGGTGCCAGGCCGAAAGTTTTCAATGAGCACATCTGCGTCTTTAACTAATTCTTTCAACAACTTTTGACCGGTTTCGTTGTGAAGGTCAAGTGTGACCGAACGCTTGTTTCGACCAATGAAACTCCACCACAGACTTGTACCATTCTTCTGCCAGCCCATTGTTCGCTGAGCGTCACCCTTTGGGTGTTCCACCTTAATTACATCAGCGCCAAAGTCTCCGAGCAACGTAGCTATTACTGGACCAGCGAACAGACTGGCCACGTCCAAGACCTTCAGTCCTTTTAGTGGTCCGTCAGATGACTTACTCTTTGATTCTTCAGCCATTCCTGTCCACTACTTTCATAGATCCCCACTAGATGAACTCGAAACATTTGAAATAATGTTCAGATTTCTTAAGTGAACTATAGCCATGAATAGTGCATAAATACCTATGCACTATTCATGGGAATATATCTACGGAAGCGGCAATGGATACTGAAGTTGCGAGATTATGTCGTCGAGTGATTTTGCGTCTTCGCCCACTGCTTCAATTTTTAGCCACTTCAGGATTGCAGATTCGTGAATAACCATTGACTGAAGGACCTCGTATTCTTCCTTAGGTCCAATGGCCACAATTGCCTCAAAGCTCGCAAGGAAGTTCTCCACAACTGGAATGTTTGCTTCCATAAAGCTCTTCCAGTCAAGTGCGTTGTATCCCTCAACAATTCCAGGCAACATGCTCAGGTCCATAGTTTCATTGAGTGAGATCCCGTGCTTCAGCAAAAATGGACGAAGTCGAGCTTTTGTCTCGGTTTCAAGCTGCAGCAAAGTGGCCATGTGGTATCTCTCGCGTGGGGTTCTGGCGTGATCAATGAGCGCATCAAATACGGCCTCACCGAAAATTTCACTCTCATAGAGTTCGCGGATGCAGGCAGGATAGGTAAGTTCAGTCATGATTCCCCCAATAGTTGTTCTTGCTGAACCGTAACCTATTAACTCTTTATTTGCAAGTTAGAGATGTACACTGACGAGATTAAATCAATTGACGTAAAAGGCGTCATATAAAGGGGGCAGTAATGGCTGCAGTATCACACGTAACAGTTTGGCGACCACGCGATGGGCAAACAGATCGTTTCCTAGCTGGGTGTCAGATTGGAAAAGCAATTCACGAAAAATATGGTGCAACGGTTTATCTAACTGCACAAACTGCAGGAAAAGAACCGAGCAGCTACAGCTACATGATGGTTTTTGAATCTGCCTCTAAGTACGGGACATTCGGAGAAGCACTGTTCAATGACCCCGACTGGAATGCTCTAGTCGCTGAAGGAGCAAAGAACCCAGCGGCGGACGTAATTTCACAATCTACCTATAGAGAAATTCAACTGTAAGGAACTGACATGGAAGAAAAAAACATAAGCCGTTTTTATCAAATTGAAGTTGAAGCATTGATGACGATGTTTAAAATCTTTGCGTTCTGCAACGCCGTAAGTGTTGCTCTTATTTTGTTTGCACCACTAGACAATCACGCAAAGCGATATGCACTTGTTGTGTTCATTATTGTGAGCAACGTACTGACTCTTGTTGGTTCTGCTGGTCAGATCCCACTACTCAAGGGCCTTACTGCTGACATAACCGCAAACAATGACAGTAATTACGCTAAGGAAATTAAAAAGACTCCTTGGACGTTCTACACATTGCTTGTTGTTCTTTTCTTTGTGACATCAGCAGTTGTTGAAGTAATTGCGATTTATCACAAGTAACTTGCTTTAAAACAAAAGGCCCGGGACTACGTCCCGGGCCTTTTGTTTTAAAGAACTTTATGAAGCGTTTGGAACAATGAGGTACTTCTCGCCCGTTGCTTGGCGAGCGTACTCAGCCATTACCGCAGGACTCAGCGCTTCTTGAAGTGAGATTTCTTTTGTGTAGTGACTTGCAAATGTTGTTGTCAATCCAGACGCAACTCGGTCACGAAGTCGAATAAGTCCTTCGAGTCCAATCTTTGTGAGGAATGGAGTTAGCAACCAACCGCCAATGGACCACGAGAATCCGAAACTACGAGTTAGAACCGTCTCGCTGCGGTCAAGTCCTCCATAGATGTAGACCTGCTTAAAGGTTGTAGATCCGTAGCGGCTGTATTCGGTGGCGTTAGCAACAGAGGCTGCTTCAATTGCGGTGAGAATCTGACTCGCGAGCTTGCCACCACCGGTTGCATCAAATGCCAGTGTTGCTGAAGTTTCAGTTAATGCGGCGACCAGATCCTTCATAAACGTAGGTGAAGTTGAATCAAGAATGTACTTGGCGGCAAGGGAACGAA
>CAINVQ010000051.1 GCA_903854175.1 uncultured Actinomycetes bacterium
CCGAGTAATTCCAACAACTGGTGCCGACGACCTCATGGTTGTTACTTACCGTGGAATGTCAATCAGATTCAACGAAGAAGAAGTTCGCGAAGTTGGTCGTGACTCACAGGGTGTGCGCGGAATCAAGCTAAAAGCTGACGACAAAGCAATTTCCCTCGACGTGGTTCGTGACGACGCTGACCTCTTTGTTGTTACTGACACAGGATTTGGTAAGCGTGTGAAGACGGACCGTTTTAATCGTCAAGGACGTGGTGGCCAGGGAGTTCGTGCAATCAAACTGTCGGCTGCACGAGGGTTTGTTGTTGCTGCGTTCATGGCAAACATTAATGACGAATTGCTTCTTGCATCAAGTGGCGGTGTTCTCATTCGCACACCGGTTCGTGAGGTTTCATCGCAAGGCCGTGACGCAACTGGAGTTCGAGTTATGAACCTCGATGAAGGTCACACCGTTGCTACAGCCGCTGTTGTGCCGGCCGACGTCGAAGAGGCTTAAACCTTTTCGCGTCGTGCCCACGCACGACGAAGCACACTCAGAATCTGCTCTGATCCTTGTGCTCCAACAACCATAAATTTGTTGTCTAGAACGAGTGATGGAACACCAGTAATTCCAAGTTCTTGGGCCATCTCTTCGTCAGCGCGAACTTCATCTTCGAACTGATTGTTATTCCATAAATCATCAGCACCGACGACACCAACTGATGCGGCAATTTTTGAAAGCATTGATTGGTCACCAATCATCTCTCCATTACAAAAATATGCCTCAAAGAGTTTTTCGCTCATCTGAGCATCGAGACCTTGTGTTGCACTCAGAGCCATAAGACGGTGTGCACTAAAAGTATTTCCAGGACGAGCTTTATCAAGTGCCCACTTCATACCAAGTTTTGCGGCTTCGTTGCTGAGACGTAGATTGCTCGCAATGGCATCTTCAATGCTCATCCCATATTTCTTTGAGAGCAATTCCGCAAGCGTCATGTCGTAGTTGTTATGTGTTCGTGGATCAAGTTCGAATGCACGGTGACGAATTACGACTTCGTCAGAGTGCTCGAATTCATTGAGCGCACCCTGGAGCTGTCGAGTGCCTAGGTAGCAATAGGGGCAAACAACATCGCTCCAAATGTCAATAAAAAACGGAGTATTCATTACTCCATCGTGCCACAAGATGTAATTGGTGTCAGAATATTGAAATGGGGGCACGTGAATTAAGCGCAAAAGATGCAGTAGCGCTGGTACGCCCTACCGACACGCTGGGCCTCGGACTTATTACCTCAACACCCACAGGACTTCTCAAAGAGATGTCTAAGCGAACCGACTGGGAAGACCTAACTGTAAGTAGCGGGCTGACACTCGGTAACTATGAAATGTTTACCCACCCCGGTGTTCATCTCCGCGCAAGTTTTTATGGTGGGGGAGAAAGAGCGTACAAAGCAAAAGGTGGCGATGTTCAATTCATCCCCTCGTTCTTCCGTCACTACAACCTCTTAATTCAACATTTAAAGCCACGCGTCATGATGATGATTGGCACCATGCCTGATAAAAATGGCCGAGTAAATCTTTCTCTCTATAACGGAGCTCACCGTGAAGAATTCCTTGCAGCCGGAAGAGACCCAAATCGAATTCTCATTGTTGAATGTTCGCCGCATTACCCACGCACCATGGCACTCGAAGGCTTTTCAAATGACATCTCAGTAGATGACATAGACGTCATTGTTGTTTCTGATGAGAAACCACCTATTTTCCCGAATGATGCAGGTACACCAGAAGACGCAATGATTGCTGAACACGCCGCAAAATTCGTGCAAGACGGCAGCACACTTCAAACTGGAATTGGTGCAGTTCCAAATCTCGTGGCACAAGCGCTCGTAAGAGGAAGCGGCGGAGACTACGGAGTTCACTCTGAAATGTTCACCGACGGATTACTCGAATTAATTATTTCGGGGAAAGTAACCAACGAACGAAAATCAATCAATAAAGGCAAGTCGGTAATTACATTCGCAGCTGGCAGCCAAGCAATGTATGACTTTCTAAATGACAACGAATCTATTGGTGTAGCTCCTGTTTTTTACACAAATGACCCACACGTCATTGCTCAGAACTACAAAATGGTTTCAATCAACTCTGCACTTTCTGTTGATTTACAAGGTCAAATCTCAGCTGATGCCATAGGTGCGCGCCAGTATTCCGGCGTTGGGGGAAATCAGGACTTCGTTGAAGGAACGAGTCTTTCACTGGAGCACACGTCACTCATTTGCCTGCAATCAACCGCAACTGTTGGGGGTGTTCTAAAGAGTCGTATCATTGGTGAAATGCTTCCGTATTCTGCCGTTACAACTCCACGCCAACTCGCTGGGGTAATTGTCACTGAATACGGTGCCGCTGACCTTCGGGGGCTTTCTGTACGTGAACGCGGGTATGCGTTAAGCGAAATTGCCCACCCCGACTTCCGCGATGAGCTTCGCGCGAACGCTGATCTGCTCGACCGTTAAATGATCATTGTCAAGGAATTGGGCATCGAGATCGGTGCACGCCGTATTCTCACTCCCGTTTCATTTGTTGTTGGAAATGGTGACAAAGTCGGACTCGTTGGCCACAACGGCGCAGGGAAATCAACCCTCCTTTCAGTGATGCTGGGCTACCAGCCAGAGCACCTTCGTATTACAGGAACCGTTCAGCATCAAGGAACCCTCAGCCACCTTCCACAAGAACCAGTCCCCGGTGGACTTGGCGTAGAGCCCATTGGCCTTTCACATGTTC
>CAINVQ010000052.1 GCA_903854175.1 uncultured Actinomycetes bacterium
AGCATTTGCAACTGATACAGCCATTGTTGAAAGAAGCCCGATTGTTGCAATTGCAACTCCAAGGTTTCTACGAAGAGTCTTCTTCATTATTTTGCTTTCCTCCTAAAGAAAAGTGATTAGTTGATGGCTTAATGAGGATTATTTATAAATAGTCTGCACTAAACCAATGGCAAACATACGGTCAACAAGTAAACGCAAAGTGAAGTGTTGTCAGTATTGAAGTGAATTCTTAGCCAACTCTGTGGATATGACTTAAGTTAATAAACCCATATGGAATAAGGGTTTTGGCATCTAGCGTAAACATCTATAGAACAATGGGTTAACAATTGGCTTACTTACAAACATGTTGTTTACTTCATGAATTTGAGTAATAGCCTGTACATAAGCAGAAAGGCTGGAATGAGCAAAAAGATCGACGAAGCTTTTTACAAGCTGCAAAGTGAAGCACAGCACCACATCAAACTTTCTCAAGCTCGCCAAGATGAGTACGAGAATGGTTTCGCACAAGGGATGTCAGAGGCTCTTCGGATTGTTGCTGCGATAAGAGAGAGCAACGAATAAAGATTCATCCAAATTCTCCCTGGCGATTACGCAGCTTTCACATTGGGATAACTCTGGTTCTTTACCTTTAATTAGGTGGCACACGTTCAGACTCCGTCAACCTCCCCGACATTGAGCCGTGCCGCACTTCGTGAATTACTTTCAGACTGGTTGAGTTTTGGTCGCAATGGTTGATCCAGAAGGTAGAAGTGTTGTTCTCGTAGTTGAGGACGAAGAGAGCTATCAAGAAGCTCTCAAAGTTGGACTTACCGTTGAAGGTTTTGTTGTTGTTTCTGCGAAAAATATTGCTGAAGCTCGTGACCTCATTGAAAAAACAAAACCAGATTTAGTTCTGCTTGATGTAATGCTCCCCGATGGTTCTGGGCTTGATTACTGTCGAGAAATTTGTGAGACAAAAAAGATTCCAGTGATCATGGTTTCTGCAAGAACAGAAGAGCTCGACATCGTTCTTGGATTGGAAATTGGTGCGGCAGACTACGTGACTAAGCCCTACCGACTTCGTGAGCTCGTTGCGCGAATGCGAGTTGTCCTTCGTCGTCCTCAACTTGATTCAAACGAAGAAGTTATGTCCTTTGGGGCAATAAAGATTGACTTAACCCGTCGAACAGTTTTAAAGAATGGCCAACTGGTAGATCTGAGTCGCAAGGAATTTGATCTGCTCGCACTGTTTGCGTCACGACTTGGTCAAGTAGTCACTCGAGAGGTGTGCCTCGACACACTCTGGTGGGGCTTAGAGCTTTCAGATACCCGCACGCTTGACACCCACGTCAAACGTCTTCGACAGAAAATTGAAGAAAATCCCGCTGAACCAAAGCATCTACTTACAATCAGAGGTGTCGGTTTCCGCCTAGACGCTTAGCGTCGCCAGAGTATTCTCGAGTGCAACATCTCTGAGGGGCTCTCTTGTCAACTACTAATAAAGCAGACTTTGATGTCGTGATCATTGGTGCGGGGATTTCAGGAATTCACGCAGCGTACGAACTGACAAAGAAGCACCCAGAGAAGAGCTTCGTAGTTCTTGATGCGTTACGTAGTTTCGGCGGAACCTGGCTAACGCACACGTATCCAGGAGTCCGTTCAGACACTGAGCTCTACACACTTGGCTACAGCTTTAAGCCGTGGAAGGGTGTCCCTTACGCAGGTGGTGCAGACATCCACAACTACCTCGGTGAAGTGATTGAGGAAAATAATTTAACTCGCCACATTCGCTACAACCATCGTGTCAACAGTATTGATTGGTCAACTTCTAACAAGAAATGGTCTCTCAACGGAGTTACTAAAGAATCCAATGAAGGTTTTTCAATAACAGCGGATTTCATCTGGTCTTGCCACGGGTACTACCGACAAGAAAAGGGCTACACCCCTTCATGGAAGGGAATGGACCTTTTCGATGGCGAGATAATTCACCCACAGTCGTGGCCCGAGAAAACTGACTTTAAAAACAAAAACGTGATTGTTATTGGCTCAGGTGCAACAGCTGCAACATTGGTTCCTGCAATTGCAAATGAGTGCGGGCATGTGACAGTTCTGCAACGTTCCCCCGCTTACTTCTTCCAAAGCCCCAACAAGGACGACCTCGCCGATCAACTCCGTGCTGATGGTGCTTCCGCCGAAGAAGTGCACGAGCAGGTGCGTGAGAAGGCAATCAATGAAATGAAGGGGCTCACAAACTTCATTTCTGACAATCCAGAAATTGCTCGAGACGGCATGATTCAAATGGTTACGAGTCAGCTTCCAGAAGGGTTTGATGTCGCAAAACACTTCACGCCTCGCTACCTACCTTCAGAACAGCGCGTAGCACGAATTCTTGATGGCGACTTCTTCAAAGTAATCAGTTCTGGTCAGGTTTCGATGGTCACAGGCGAAATCGAAACTTTTACACCGACTGGAGTCATCACTAAAGATGGTGAAGTCCTTAACGCAGACGTTGTCATTACCGCAACTGGCTTTGAACTCTCGGTACTTGGCGACATTGCTATGAGCATTGATGGTGAACCAGTAGACGTGTCGAACCGA
>CAINVQ010000053.1 GCA_903854175.1 uncultured Actinomycetes bacterium
GTTTCACTCGCACGTTGTGCGTCACGTGAACCAAGAACCACGTTGTAGCCAGCACATGCGAGACGCACCGCTACTCCACGACCTGCAGGGCCAGTTCCACCAAGAATTCCAATTGATTCCATAATCGTCCTTTTATTTACTTGTAGCCAAGTACGCTAACAACATGGGACTACTAACAAATCACCGCATCCTCATAACAGGCATTCTTACCGATGACTCCTTGGCTTTTGGCATTGCCAAGCGCTGTCTAGAGGAGGGGGCCACGGTCGCGATCTCTGGGGCTGGACGAGGAGTCTCGCTCACCCGCCGAGTGGCCAAGAAGCTCGGTGACGTTGGTGAAATTATTGAATTAGACGTAACCAGCCCTGACCAAATTGCTGCTGCAGTTGTAGAAGTTGAGAAACGATTCGGTCGTCTTGATGGACTTGTGCACGCAATTGGTTATGCACCTCAGTCATGTCTAGGCAATGGAATGTTCGTAGCGCCTTATGAAGATGTTGCAACAGCAATGCAAATCTCTACATATTCACTGGCGGCTCTCGTTGGAGCCTTTCGCCCACTTCTTCAAAAGAGCGAAGCTTTAGGAGGTGCATCAGTAATTGCACTTGACTTCGATGGCACTCGTGCGTATCCAATGTATGACTGGATGGGTGTTATGAAGGCAGGTCTTGAATCTCTTGGTCGCTACCTCGCACGTGAAGTTGGTCCAGACAAAATTCGCGTCAACATGCTTGCAGCTGGACCCATACGAACCATGGCCGCTAAATCGATTCCCGGATTCCAAACGTTCGAAGATACTTGGAAGGACAATGCACCACTTGGTTGGGATGTGAATGACTCAAGTGCAGTTGCTGATACCGGCGTTGCACTCTTGTCACCACTAATGCGAGGAACAACTGCTTCAGTTATCCACGTTGATGGTGGCGCTCACGCAATGGGCTAATGCTCTTGTTGAGCAAACTGAGTCTCGTACAAATCTTTATAGAGACCACCCTCGCGCAGTAATTCTGTGTGAGAACCACGCTGCACTACTCGTCCGTCTTCAATAACAAGAATTTGATTCGCATTTCGGATTGTCGATAGTCGGTGTGCAATGACAAGTGATGTGCGCTCCGACATTGTTTCTTCCAGTGCCTTTTGCACCAACGATTCGCTCTCAGCATCAAGGTGAGCAGTTGCTTCATCAAGAACTACAAGTTTTGGTGACTTAAGCAGTAGACGCGCAAGAGCAACTCTTTGCTTTTCTCCACCCGAAAGTCTGTATCCACGCTCTCCAACAACAGTTTCAAGTCCTAGCGGAAGTGATTCCACAAGATTCCAAATTTGTGCTGAGCGAAGAGCTTTTTCTAGCTCCTGGCTTGTTGCATCTGGCTTAGCGTAGAGAAGATTGATTCGAAGGGTGTCGTGAAAGAGATGAGAATCTTGAGTGACAACGCCAATTGTTGCATTCAATGATTCAGTAGTGGCTTCACGAATATCAAGTCCATTGATACGAACTGCCCCTGAGCTGACGTCGTAAAGTCGAGACACCAGAAGAGAAATAGTTGTTTTACCTGCGCCACTTGGACCAACAAGAGCTGTCATGGTTCCTGGCTCAACGCTAAAAGAAAGATTATGAAGAACATCAGTCTTTGCAACTTTTTCTAGCTTTGCAACAGCTTCCAATGAAGCCAGTGAAACTTCTTCAGCCGACGGATACGAGAATGCAACATGATCAAACTCAAGTCGAGCGGGACCAGAAGGAATTACGCGCGCTGTTGGGCTTTCAGTAATCATTGGTTCAAGATCGAGCACTTCGAAAAGTCGCTCGAAGCTGATCATTGCTGACATGTAATCAATATTGATGTTTGATAGCTGCGTTAATGGTCCATAGAGCCTCGAAAGATAGGCCGTAATTGCAACAACTGTTCCAACAGCCAGGGTTCCATTTAGAGCTTGAACTCCCCCGAATCCGTATGCGAACGCGGTTGCCAGAGAAGCAGTCAGAGAAAGTGCAATGAAAAAGAATCGTTGGTAGATCGCTTGATCAATACCAATGTCTCTAACTTCAAGTGCACTATTGCGAAAGGTTTGCTGTTCATCTGCTGGACGACCAAAAAGCTTCACAAGCATTGCACCAGAAACATTGAACCGTTCAGTCATCACCATATTCATGCCAGCATTGAGTTCATTGCCACGTTGAAACAATGCTCCGAGTCGACGACCAACGCGACGAGCAGGAAGCAGAAAAACAGGAACTAGAAGCAACGCTACGAGAGTGATCTGCCAACTCAAGACAAACATTGTTCCAAGAACAATGCTGACGAGAATTAGGTTTCCAACAATATTTGAAAAGAGATCTGTAAATGCTTGTTGAGCACCAATTACGTCATTATTGAGTCGACTGATCAGCGCACCGGTCTGGGTGCGAGAGAAAAAAGCAATCGGCATCGACTGAATATGTTGAAAAACTTCTGATCGAAGGTCACAGATAAGACCTTCACCAATAACCGCAGAGATTCGCCGTTGAATTAGCGAGAGCCCTGCATCAAATATTGCGAGTAGAGCGGTAAGCAAGGCAAGGCCAATAATTAGTCCACGATTGTGATTAATAATTCCCTTATCAATAATGGCTCTAAGAAGTAGAGGTGACACCGAGCTAACGATCGCGTCAATTACAACGGCCACAAGAAATATAAGAAGGATCTTTTTATACTGCTTCGCATACTTAAGAACCCGAGGAAATGTGCCCTTCTTAATCTGGTGCTCCAACATATTTCGGTCTTTAGTAAGACCTCGCATGCCCATGCGACCGCTACGGCCGGCTGCGCCACCACCATGCATGCTCATTTAATCTCCTCGACTACTGCATTCTAGGTAGGTATCGAGTTTTCAAAATCAGCTGAAGATGAACTGAATGAGCTACAAGGTTGAAAAGGCCGAGATGATGATAAGTATTCCAAGAATCATCATTACTGATGCACCAATTGTTCTAAGCGCGATAAGGCGATTAGGCGAAGTTGCCAACCAGTCTCTTGCAGTTCCAGCAATGTAACCCCAGGTTCCGTCGCTAAAAAATGCCATCACACTAAAGAGCAGTCCAAATATCAGAAGCTGAAGTGTTACGTGACCTTTTGATCGATCAACAAAGTGTGGAAATACTGCAGCGAAGAAAATAAGAGCCTTAGGGTTAAGAACTCCCACTACAAAACCCTGTCGAATAATTACAGCTTTAGATGGCCGGTCATTATCTTGGTCAAGCATTGCAGCGGCGTGTGCTTTTCTTTTTTGAAAAGCTTCAATGCCTAGCCAAATTAAATAGCAACCACCTGCGAACTGCAGAGCAGCAGAGAATAACTTTGAGTGAGAAATCAGTGGACCGAGCCCCACTGCTACGAGCACCGAAAGAACCAACGCGCCAAGACTGTTGCCGAGTGTTGTTAAAACTGCTGTCCATTTGCCCCATGCGACGCCTCGAGCAATTGTGAACATAACGCTTGGCCCTGGAGCAATGATGATTATTGATGACGCAACAAAGAATTCAATGAAGTGGCTACTGTCAATCACGATGCGCCACATTTACTATGCGTTCCATCACGTTCAACCAGAATCCGATGCTGAACCCAATTCCGATTGCGAACGCTGCAGTTCCAATGCCTACCGTTCCCCCTAGGAGCCATCCAATTGTTAGAACAGTCGCTTCAATTGAGATACGAACGTAAACAATGCTGACACCTAGTTTGCGATGCAAACTCGTCATAAGTCCGTCTCTTGGTCCTGGACCAAGTCCTGTTGTTAAATACAAGGAACTTCCAATACCTATGACCATGATTGCGCCGACCATATAAATAAACTTCCACAACGCATTTGAAGCAACTGGCAGATGAGCCGCAGTTATGTCAAGTGCATAAGCAATAACAATCAAGTTCGCAATTGTTCCAAAGCCTGGTCGCTCTCGAAGTGGGAACCATAGAAGAAGTACTGAGGCACTAATAAGCAGAGTTGACCAACCAATTGATAGTTGGGAGTGCTTTGAGATTCCTTGAGCAAATACAGTCCACGGCGTTGCCCCCCAGTGGGACTGGACAAGCAGACCTTCTCCGAACCCAAATATCGCCAGACCACCAATTAGTGGCAAAGCAGCTCGGGGCCGAAA
>CAINVQ010000054.1 GCA_903854175.1 uncultured Actinomycetes bacterium
AAAAGCCGGAAAATCAATATTATTTGGGGTTGATGATCATTTAGCAGATACAATGCAATACCTATAAAAAAATGTTTCTAAAAAAATAAAAATAGTTTTTCTAATTTATAAGGAATATTTTTATTTCATAAGCTCTTAACTTCATTTTTGAAATTTAAATTGTTTAAAAGTTATTTTCTATTTATCTATTTTTACATTTTAAGACACTAATATTAGTTTCAATATTTGGTAACACAGAAGCTTTATATTTAAATTCTATATTTTGTTAAATAGCTAATACGCTACATTTTCATGATTTAATGAAGTTGCATGAAGTCCAGTACCAAGATTGCACTGTGCAATGTTCCAAGTCATTTACAGCCTTTAAAAGTTTTCAACATAGTGATGCATATGTTCAGCAAGATCGTCAACAACATCGAGACACTCAGGAATAAGCCCGCCAAGTCGTAAGAATCCGTGGATCATTCCTTCGGCTTCGAGGAGCTCAACCTTCACCCCGAAGTGCTCCAGTAGTCCTGCGTAAGAAACACCTTCGTCACGTAGTGGGTCACAACCAGCCACCACCACAATCGCTGCTGGTGCGCCAGTCAGATCATTAAACAAGAGTGGCGTAACTCTCGGATCAGTGTGATCTTTGAATTCCCCAAGATACTGTGAGTAGTCGTATCGCAAGTGATCCATTTCTAGAAAATAACCACTGCCGTAGGTGTGGGCAGATTCCGTGAATAATTCTGGACCAAGTGTCGGATACACCAGAACTTGAGCGACGATACCTAGGTCTTCGTCTTTAGTAAGCGCTGATGCAACAGCCACAAGTGCCGCCCCCGCAGAATCACCCATAACAATCAATTTTGCATTCGCATCAGCAAATTGTGCAAAGTTTTTAGCAACATACCTAAACACGTCAACAGCATCATTAATCCCAGCTGGGAATGGGTGCTCTGGTGCCAAGCGATAATCGATGGCCAACACTCGCATTTTGGTGTCAACACTCAGGCGTCGACAAAGCGCATCATGAGTGTCGAGGTCACCAACCACAAATGAGCCACCGTGGAAATAAAGTATTAACGCTTTAGATTCATCATTTTGTGGGACGAAATGTCTTGTTGTGAGTATTCGGTCTTCTAGGTCAAGTAGAACATCAACAACAGAATCCATCGGAACTTCGTCGCCACGGATTGCCTCTGCCTGGGCGCGGTATCCAGAGCGTCTTTTCTCGTACGTGGTGTCCCTCGGGTGTGGAGCAGGGTTGGTACGCATGTTATTTACGTGTGACTCAAGTGCCTTATGTACCATGCAACTGAGCCTACGCAATGTTGTGCATTTCTACCAACTACCTTTGGTCTATGAATTCTGCAGCCCCAGACTGGACATCAATATCGAAGCGAAATGCACGAAGCGTCCAAACAACAATTGGATGGATCTTCTGGGATCCTGGTGCGGTTTCTCGTTACGAAGCCTTAGGTCTCCCCGCAGGCGGTGGGTACATTGCATCGCGTGCAGCCCCTTTTAGTGATGCCGGGCCAGATGCACTCACAGAAGTATTTGGGTCAATCTCGCCTCTCGGAATTTCACTCGTATTCGAAGTTCTAAAAACAAAAGAGAACTTTATGAAATTCTGGGATGCGCGAAATGAAGCTGTCCTAAAAGGACTAAGCGAGTTTGCACCAGCAATAATTGATCCGCTAATTGAGTTCGGCCCACTCTTGTGGAAAGTTATTCCATCACTTCCACTCGAGAATTGTCTTTTCGCGCAGAGCCACAAAACTCTTACCATTCCAAGTAACGAAGTCTTATCGGGTTGGCACGCAATTAATTTTGTTCGAGAATGGCGAGGAGATGTTCACTGGAACATCACTACGTCACATGGTCTTACAGCCGGTGAAGCATCAGTACTGCACAACGCATGGCTTGGATATGAAGGTGACTGGTTGTCACTTTCGAGAGGAAACGCTCAAGAAAGTATTGATTCCTCTTGGAAGTTGCTTGAAGGAAAAGGGCTCGCAGCAAACCGTGAAGTTACAAAATCTGGCTTAGAGCTTCGCCAAGCTATTGAAGACTTGACTGATACGAAGACTTCACTGACGTGGGAATTGATTGGACTCGAAAACTCAATTCGATTTGCCGAACTTTTCGAGCCACCCTGTGTTGATTTACTCAAAAGAGTTGACATCACAGCTGGGCCGAATTACCAACCAGCATCAAGAATTCACTAAGTACGCAGTACTCCAAATTGGAGCGGACGACCGGGCTCGAACCGGCGACCTCGACCTTGGCAAGGTCGCGCTCTACCAACTGAGCTACGTCCGCGTGGTGGGTTCAATACTAGCCGACCGAGAACGATTTGAAAAATCTTTACAGTGCAGGAGATGAGGCAATAAATGCTTCGACTTCTTCGCGTAAATAATCGCGAAGCGTGACAATATCTGGCATTGTCTCGGCGCAACCGTATATTCCAAATTCCAAATATTCCTCAAATCCAAGAACAGTGATGTTGAGAGCGAATGGTCCAAATAGCGGGCCAACGGGAGCTGCAGATGTGACACGGTGACCACTCAACCAAAGTGGAAGTGGTGGACCAGGCACAGAGGAAATCATCAAATTTGCAATTGGTGGAATTTTTTTAAATATGCCTAAATTGTGAATTAATTTTCCACCAATCGACATCAGTGTCGGACCTAACGATTTCGTAATGTTCTGGAGCATCTGTGCGCCAGCTTGACGTTGCACTCCAACAGTTTTCTTGGAGTCAGCAGAAATAGCCTTTATGCGCTCTTCTGCATCTGAAATATCAGTGTGCAGTCGTACAAGCATTCCTGAAATCTGATTTCCAAGCGCCGCGGCATCTCCTTCACCACGAACATTGATAGGCACAAACGCAATCAAGTCTTTCTTAAGAACTTCGCCTCGGTCATCAAGAAGTCTTCGTAGCGCCCCACTGGAAACAGCCATAACGAAGTCAGTAACGGATGCCCCTCTCGATTTCGCAGCACGCTTTGAGTCCGCGAGTGAAACCTGTAGTCGGTGATATTCCTTCTCGACACCAGACACACCGTTTAGCGAAGTTCGCTTCGCCTCAAAAATTGAAGGCTGATCTGGTGTTGCCTTATTCTTTCTTCTGAGAATCGCAACTCGAACAACTGCGCGAATGATGGTGTACAAACGGGTAAACCACGACGTAAAGTTTTTGAAAGCTAGTGAAGGATCTTTTCGAATACTCCTAAAGCCTTGGCGAAGAAGTCCGAACGATGTTGTGACTGCAACTTCATCACTTTCATCTTCCACCATTGGTGCAGGCTGGCGGACTTCGGGAGAAATGTCAAACAAACTCGCGAAGGTTTCGGCACCAGACACACCATCAGCGAGTGCATGGTGAACTTTCAGTGCAACTGCAGATCTTCCATCTTGCAGTCCTTCAATAATTAAAATCTGCCAGAGCGGACGCTTGGGAGAAAGCTGCTGTGACAGGAACTGAGAAATCACTTCATCAAATTGATCTGGGGTACCCGGAGCCGGTAGCGCAACTCTAAGAACGTGCTTCTCAATATCAATTTTTTTGACTTTGACCATGATTGGCCATGTCATGTCAAATGGTGAACGAACCAAACGCTGTAAAAAAACTGGAATCTCATGGAGTCGTGCGGAGATGTTCGCGCAAATAAGTTCATAACGTTCTTTAGGGTCTGCAACGTCGCCAAAATCAAGTTCGATAATGGCTCCAATATTCATTGAAGAACCAGGAACTTCTAAAAGCACAAATGCGCTGTCTAATGGGTCAAGAAATTGTGTCATCGTCCTGTGCTCCCAAATCCACCTTCGCCACGAGTAGCTGCAGGTAATTCATCTACGAGTCTGAGTTTTGCACTTGGAACCGCGAGAACAACTAATTGGGCGATTCGGTCACCCTTCTTAACTTCGTAATCATTTGATGGGTCAAGATTTACTAGGGCAACTTTGAGTTCACCCCGGTAACCAGAATCAACGAGACCTGGTGCATTTGAGCAAGTGACCCCATGCTTAGAAGCGAGACCACTTCGTGGGAGCACGAATCCCCCGTGCCCCTCTGGAATAGCGATTGAAATTCCTGTGCCAACCATGGCTCTGCCACCGCCGGCCTTGAGTAAGGCATCTTCAATTGCGACGAGGTCACAACCTGCATCTCCTTCGTTTGCGTAGGCAGGAAGAACGGCATCTGGGTGCAGGACTTTGGCAAGAATTTCCATAGGCCGAGGCTACCCGTCAACCTGTCCCGGGCGCTGCAAAAGTATTAGTAGTGTCGCAATGTGCTGGTTTGGATGGACTTAGAGATGACGGGGCTCGAGCCCTCACGCCACGTGATAGTGGAAATCGCAACTTTGATCACCGACGACCACCTAAATATTGTTGCTGAGGGGCCAGACCTTGTCGTTCACGCCACCAAAGAAGAGCTCGCCGAAATGGGTGACTTCGTAACCGAGATGCACAAAAAATCTGGGCTTCTCCCTCTTATCGAGTCGTCCACTATTTCTCTTGCGCAAGCGCAAGAGCAAACTCTTGCATTTATTAAAGAACACATCAGTGAACCGCGCAGCGTTCCACTTTGCGGTAACTCAATTGGAACTGATCGCCGATTCCTTCAGGAATACATGCCTGAACTCGAAGAATTCCTTCACTATAGAAATATTGACGTATCAACATTGAAAGAATTAGCTCGACGTTGGCATCCAGAAGTTCTGTCATCAGTACCCGAGAAAGCAACAACACATCGAGCCCTCGATGACATTAGAGAATCAATTGCCGAACTGGTGCACTACCGCAATACCATGTTCCCTAAACCGGAGTAATAAAAATGACTGACGCCGTACTTTCAATACAAGAAGCAACCTCACAAATGATCGCTACCGGTCAGATGTTTGAGATTGAACGAAAGGTAGTCAAAGGCATTGAGATGAACGTCTGGAAAAATGCACCAGCAACAATGGCGCAAGTTCTTGGAATGTCTCTAAATCACAGTGCTAAAGAATTCTTGATCTACGAAGATCAGCGATACACCTTTGAGGACCACTACCGCGCAGCCGCAACGCTGGCGCAAAGGTTTATTGATCTAGGAATCAAGAAGGGTGACCGCATCACGATCGCGTCTCGAAACCTTCCTCAGTGGGTTATGAGCTTCTGGGGAGCGATTCTTTCTGGTGCAGTAGTTGTTCCCCTAAACGCTTGGTGGACGACTGAGGAGCTTGAATATGGTCTTAGTGACTCTGGAACAACAATCGCCATTGTTGACGAAGAGCGCTTCGAGCGAATCTCTCCATTCATGGATTCACTTCCTGACCTAACAACAGTGATTGTTCTTAATGGCACTCCAAATAAGAAACTCAACCTCGGAAACGCAACTACTCGAGTTTCTGTGAAGAGCTTCGAAGATGTACTTGGAACTGTTGATCCAGCACAGACACCGCCTGAAGTCGCGATGGACACTGATGATGACGCAACAATGTTCTACACATCTGGAACAACTGGAAAGCCGAAGGGCGCAGTTGGAACCCACCGCAATGCATTATCGAACATGATGAACTTATTCTTCATTGGACAGCGCGCAACCCTTCGTTACGGCACTGCAAACCTTGACAAGGATGGCAATCCAGTTCAAGGTTCAGCAATGCTCAACATTCCGCTTTTCCACGCGACAGGATGCCTTGCAACAATGCTTGTTAATACCGCATCTGGCGGAAAGCTTGTTCTTTCGCACCACTTTGATCCAACACTGGCACTTGAGATGATCCAAAACGAAAAGATCACCCAAATTGGTGGTGTCCCAGCGATTGCTATGCAACTGCTTGATCACCCAAATTTTGCTGACTACGACACCTCATCAATTCGCTCGGTTTCATATGGTGGAGCACCACCACCACCAGAACTCGTTAAGCGAATTCGTGCAGCTTTCCCACTTGCTCAACCAGGCAATGGGTACGGTCTCACCGAAACATCAGCTGCGGTAGCGCTCAACAATGGTGCTGATTACATTGCGAAACCAGCAAGTTGCGGCCCAGCAGTGCCAACGTGTGAAGTAGCAATTGTTCCTGAAGACTTCGAAGGAGACGAGCCAACTGCTGACCTTCCAAAGGGACCAGATGTTCGCGGGGAACTCTGGATCAAGGGACCAAACGTTGTTCGCGGTTACTGGAACAAGCAAGAAGCAACTGAGAAAGCGTTTACCAAGGGTTGGTTGCACTCAGGTGACATTGCTCGAATTGATGAAGATGGATTCATCTTCATTGTCGACCGCGCGAAGGACATGATCATCCGTGGTGGAGAGAACGTCTATTCAGTAATTGTTGAAGCTGCGATCTTCGAGCACCCTTACGTTGCTGTCTGTGCGGTTGTTGGGGGCCCTCACCCTTCACTTGGCGAAGAAGTCGCTGCAGTGATTGTGCTTCGACCAGGAAGAGTTGTTGAAGGCGAAGAAATTTCACGCCACGTAGCTCAGCACCTCGCAAAGTTCCAGGTACCAACGAAAGTTATTTTCCGCTCAGAGCCACTACCGCGTAATCCTCAGGGCAAGGTATTGAAGCGCGAACTTCGCGACAGCATCCTTGGTTAGTTTGTAATACTTTAATACTACTTATGGTAGTATTAAAG
>CAINVQ010000055.1 GCA_903854175.1 uncultured Actinomycetes bacterium
AAGAACGGCAGCGGGATTCCAGTAACTGCCCACCATCCAACCACTGATGCAATATTCACAATTGCTTCAAAAATGATCCAGGTAGTAATCCCAATGACTATAAATCGGTAGCTCTGGTTTGAGCATTGTTGAGCAATTCGAACTGCAGCGAATAAAAATGCAACAAAGAGTGCAATCACAACCAGCGAACCAATGAGACCTAGTTCTTCTCCAATAATTGTGTAGATGAAGTCAGTGTGAGGGTTAGGCAAGAAGCCCCACTTTTCTCGACTGTTTCCGAGCCCGAGTCCAGCAATACCACCAGCGCCGAATCCAATTTTTGATTGGTAGAGCTGGTACCCGCTAGAAGCCAGATTTTGATTCGGATGCAAAAATGCCAGAAATCGTTGTGCCGAATATGGCTTCATTTGCATGTAAGCAAAAAATCCAATTGCCGAAATAATTCCAAACCGCACCTGGATCCATTTAGAAAGCCCAGCGACTGAAAACATTGAAAAGGCAATAACAATAATTACAGACGCAGTTCCAATATCAGGTTGAAGCAGAACAAGTCCCGACGCAAAGGTAATTGGAAGCGTCCAAATTGCGAGTTGCTTCCAATTGTTTAGTTCATTGTGATAATGCTCAATCAACCAAGCAACGAAGACGACGGTAAGCAGCTTAAAAATTTCAGAAGGCTGGAGGTTTATGACCTTTAGGTTCAGCCATCGTTTTCCACCATTCGCGCTCACTCCAACCAACTTCACTGCGACCAGCATTCCGATTCCAATTATCATCAGAATTGGTGCCTTACGAATCAGCTGGCTGAGCCGAACTCTCGCTGCAAAGTAAAACGCGAAAATCCCAATAGCTAAGTAAATAATGTCGCGCAACATAATTGACCAAGGTGATCCACCATTTGCAGCTGCTTGGCCTTCGCTTGCAGACGCCATCATGATGGTTCCAAACGTGACCATCAAGACAGTTATAAATACCAATGCACGCGCGTTCGAGTTCCCTCTAGGTAGCTCGTGGAAGAAACCACGACCTCGGTTAGAAGTCTTCGGGCTTTGCGTAGTGGTCACAGCACAACTTTCGCAATCTTCAAGAAGTCACCATAAAAAATCCCAAGTCCCAAGACAGCGAGAAGGCCTGCCAAAATCCAGAACCGAATAATGACTGTTGTTTCTGGCCAGCCCTTGAGCTCAAAGTGATGGTGAAAAGGGGCCATCTTGAAAATTCGGCGACCAAACATTCGGTAGCTAAGAACTTGCAAGATGACAGAAAGAGTCTCTGCAACAAAAAGCCCACCAATAATGACGAGCAGTAAATCAATATTCATTAAGAGACATACCCCACCGAGGGCCGTTCCAATAGCAAGTGACCCGGTGTCTCCCATCATGATTCGAGCAGGTGCAGCGTTCCACCATAGGAATCCGAGGCATCCACCGACAAGCGCAACCGCAAGGAGTCCAAGGTCCAGAGCCGCGTGCAAGTGATAAATCGAATAGTGACGAAACTGCCAGTAACCAATTATTGAAAGGACGCCGAAGCAGAACGTTGCAGAGCCAGCGGCGAGGCCATCAAGTCCGTCGGTGAGATTAACTGCATTCGCTGAAGCGACAATCACAAAAACCGCCATAAGAACCCAGCCAACTGCGGTGAGATTCCAGCCCGGAAGTGAGTAACGAGTAAACGAAAGACTTTGTGCTGTGTGAACCCAGCTAACTGCGAGTATTGCAAATACTGCTGCAATTACGAGTTGCCCAATAAATTTTCCACGCTTGTTGAGTCCTAGGTTTCGTGAATTTCGGATTGCTAACCAGTCATCAAGAAATCCAAGAATTCCAGAAGCAACGGTGGTGCAGACAATAAGTACACCGGCACGAGTAAACGAAATTGACGTTCCAACATGTCCCATCAGATAACCAATTGCCCCCGCTGCAACAATGATTACTCCACCCATTGTTGGTGTCCCTGCTTTGGCGTGGTGTGAAGTAGGGCCGTCTTCTCGAATTAATTGTCCAATGCCACGTGCGCGCAATACTCGAATCCAAATAGGTGTGACGAAAAGGGCAATTAGAAACCCAAATCCACCTGCTTCCATCAAACTAAGCATCTCTTCCTCACTTCACCAATTCTCGGGCAACAACCCGGTCGTCAAACGCCAGCACCACATCGCCAATTATTTGTGTTGTTTCGTGACCCTTACCAGCGATCACAACAACATCACCCGCATTAGCTAATTGCATTGCTTGACTTATTGCAGCCCTACGATCGCTCTGCACGTAGACAGCAGAGTCCAACTCGCACCCAGACTTCACTGCATCAATGATGGCATCAGGAGACTCAGAACGGGGGTTATCCGAGGTAATTATTGTCACATCAGACAATTGCGATGCAACTCGACCCATTTCTGGTCTCTTTGATGTGTCTCTTTCACCACCACAACCAAACACACAGATCACTCGACCACTGTGACTTAGAGAGCGAACATCAGTAAGAAGTCTGCGAAGACCCTCGGGGGTGTGTGCGTAATCGACAATTGCAGTGACCGTTTTGCCAGGAATAATTTCAAAACGTCCTGGGACGTTACTTACAAACTCCATAGCACCGGCGATTTCATTATCTGAAGCTCCCAGACTCGAAAGTATCGCCATTGCCATAAGCGCATTGTCAACGTTGTAATCACCAACTAGTGGAGTATTTACTAAGTGACCCCTCCAGAAGAACGTTGTCCCGCTCAGCGTTTGAACAATTTCCGATGCATCACTTCGACGAACTTCAGTTACCGCAAGTGTTGTTTTATCTGCCAGCTGCTGTCCATATGAATTGTCACACCAGATAACACAGCGCTGCGAAAATTCTCGAGTAAATAAATGAGCTTTAGCAGCGAAGTATTCGTCCATTGTTCCGTGATAATCCAAGTGGTCGTGACTCAAGTTTGTAAATGCCACAACAGCAAATTCTGTTCCTTCAATTCGACCTTGATCAATGGCATGGCTAGAAACTTCAAGCGCAACGACTCCGCGTGGCTGATCAGCATCAAATGTGTCAACAATTGTTTTGATTGATCGGTAGAGCTCTGGAGCTGCAGGGGTTGTACGTTCGTTGGTAAGCGTTCCGATATTTCCACTATTCCACCGAAGTGCCTTTGCGAGATCCGCCACAATCGACGTAACGCTAGTTTTTCCATTCGTTCCTGTTACGCCAACAAGATCACATCGTTGTTCAGGGTTTCCGGTAACGAGCGAAGAAGCGTGCACGACAAGTCCTCGAAGTAGCGACTCCGAAACTGTGACGACAGGAACTTCAAGTTCGAGAGACTCTGAACTAACAATGCAGACGGCGCCATTGGCAATTGCATCCTTAACGAACTTTGAGCCATTCTGAGACGTCCCCGGAAGTGCGAAAAAAATGGAACCCGGAATACACTTTCGTGAATCAATTTCAACTTGTGTAATTTCGATACTTGCTGTTCGAGCATCAAATGAAAAGTCATCGAAGATGTCACCAAGCTGCATCACGTCACATCCGATGCAATAGTTGCGCCCTTGCCATTAAGAGGCTTCTGAACGGCACCATTCGAAGGAATCCCGTAGTGGTGTAACGCATACGACATGACTTGTTGAAATATAGGTGCTGCAGCTACCCCACCAAAAATTGTTGTTTGAGGTCGCTGGATTACGACAATCATCGAAAGTATTGGATTATTTGCTGGTGCGTAACCAACAAAGCTTGCGTTGTACTGACCAATGAGCAATTTATCTTTACCCGGATACGGAATTGTTGCGGTCCCTGTTTTTCCCGCAACGCTGTACCCAGGAATAATTGCATTGGTTCCCGTTCCCGAAAGTACAACTTCCTGCAACATTTTGTTAAGTGTTTGTGCAGTTGCAGATGACAGCGCAACTCGAGTTGAACTTGGAGCAGTTGGCTTCACTGTTCCGTTATTGCTTACATAAGCTCGTACAAGTTTTGGCTGAATGAAGACACCGTTATTTGCAATAACGTTGTACGCGTCGAGAACTTGAATTGCTGGAACTGCATCAACTTGACCAATTGGAAGCGACACAGCGTCGCTGTCGTGCCAGTTAGATGCATTGACCAAAAGGCCTCTGGTTTCACCGGGATAATTCACAGCTGTAGTTTGGCCAAATCCCATACGCTGAATCTGTGCCAGCATTCCACTTGGACCAACTTTGAGACCAATTTGGTAGGTGCCTAAGTTTGATGACTGAGCAAGAATTTGAGTAGTCGTCAGACGTTCAACCGCGTGATTTTCTGCATCGTGAAATTGTCGCCCACCAACGGTAACTCGGTTGGGAACAGTAAATACTGTTGTTGGTGTTACAAGACCTTGCTGCAATGCCGCAGAAAACGTCACCAACTTAAACACTGAACCAGGTTCATACGCTTGAGCGAACGGAAGATTATTAATTGTTTGCTGAATCCCAGGAACCCCAACATCTTTGCCCCATGAAGGAATAGGGCCAAGCACACCTGCTGTTGTTTTGGTATTCACCAGTGAAACATCGGCAAGTATTTCTCCTGTCTTCACATCCATCACAATTGCTTGACCAGTGAGTCCACCAGTTGCCTTAAGTTGATGAGCAACTGTTCTTTCGGCGACAAACTGAAGTGCTGTGTCAATTGTTAGCTCAAGCCCTACACCCGGCTTTGCTGCACGAATAACTGATGTTCGTGAACTTGGAAGATTTACACCTGAAACTGAGGTGAGTTCACGCGTAAGCCCATTTTGCCCAGCAAGAAGTTTTTGATATGCGTACTCAAGGCCAACTGATCCAGCGCCAGAAGCGTTGGTTCCACCCAATACAGAAACTCCAAGCTGCCCGTTTGGATAGTTACGAACAGAAGAGTCTTGGACAACAATTCCTGGAAAATACATCGACTTGAGTTTGCGTCCCTTTGTAAGGTCAAGCGAACTATTGAGAACTACGTACCCACTCTTCTTTGAAAGTAGTGGAATGAGCTTGTCAACTGGAACATTGACAAGCGGTGACATTGCTTCAGCTTCTCGAACTGGATGCGCTATTTGAAAGTCATCAGCAATCACGAGTGACGTTGGACGAGATACCGCAAGTATTTGTCCGTTACGATCGTAAATTCCAGCACGAAGTGCCGTGGTCGTAATTTTTTTGCTCACTTGTGAAGCAGATATTTTTGCGTACGAAGCGTGTCCGAATACTTGTAGCTGAACAACTCGGAACGAAAGTAATCCGAAGAGCGCTACCGCAAGAATTACAAGAATTACTAGGCGACCTGATGGCCCGCTTCCACCTTGATTTTGTGGACTACGACGAGTGGAATTTCTTGAAGGATTAGTTCTGGAGTGAGTAGATGTGTGATGCGTACTCACCGAATTGTCCTTGATGTAGCCGGTGCACTACCAGAGAATTTCGGCAGAGGCAGTGGCGCATCAAGCGACGTTGAGGGAACCTGAACCACAGAAACAGGCTCAACTAAGTGAAGCGCGCCAGCCTGGGCAGCTATTTGACTTGGAGCAGACGAGTTCGTCATTGTGCCCACTTGTACTGCATAGCTTGACTGAACTTGAAGAAGTTGACTTTTCAGTTGGTGAATTTCAATCTGACGACTAGACACCAGCATGCTTCCAGAAAGTGAAATTACGATTGCGACCATAACAATCAGTGCGGAGCGACGTGCTGTTGACGCGCTTTTCCATACTGTAACTACCGCACGGCGGCGGGCTGCCTTGGCACGATGAGCCGGACGACGAGTGGTTGTCTTTGTTGCTGGGCGAACTCGCTCACGAACTTCAGTGCGACGTGGAAGTGAAATAACACTCATGCAGACAACTTTCGAGCAATTCGAAGTCGAGCAGACCTCGCACGAGAATTGGCTTCAATCTCTGAAGATGAAGCAAGTTGAGCACTCGCTTTAAAAACGCTTACCGTCGGAACAGCACCACAAACACATCCGAGCGCGAATGGACACTTGCAGCCGCCAGTTCCAGCTTCGTGAAGAACGGACTTAACTACTCGGTCTTCTCCTGAGTGATACGAAATCACTGCGAGGATTCCACCTTCACTGAGAATTTCAAGTGCTGCGTCGAGACCTTCGCTTAGTTGCTCTTCTTCAGCGTTCACGGCAATGCGGAGCGCCTGAAAAGCACGAGTAGCTACGTGGCCACGGCGACGAGCAGCCATTGGGACAGCGCGCTCAACAGCTTCTGTAAGTTCATCCGTTGTTTGTGGCAAACGCTCCAGAACAGATTTTGCAATTGAGCCTGCGAAACGATTCTCACCATTTTCACGAAGCAATCTTGCAAACTCGTGTTGATCAACTCGAGCAATGTATTCAGCAGCGGTTTCACCTTTGGTTGGATCCATGCGCATGTCAAGTGGTGCATTGGCACGAAATGAAAAACCACGACTCGATTCGTCAAGTTGATGCGATGAAACACCGAGGTCCATCAGAATCCCGACAATCGGCTCACCGTTAATAAAACCTTCATTTTTTTTAATGATGCTTTTCATTTCAGCGAATGTTGCATCAACTATGCAGACTCGATCACCAAACTCTTCGAGACGCTTTGCTGCAGCTTCACGAGCTTCAGGGTCACGGTCAATTCCAATGATTCGAAGTTGAGGTGCCGCAGTTAGAAGAGCGAACGCATGTCCACCACCGCCAAGGGTGGCGTCAATGACCACACCAGTGCTTGCACTGGCGAATAACTCGACAATTTCTTGCTCGAGTACTGGTTGGTGGTAGTTACCCTGGGCCATCTGCAGCCTTGCAATCGAAACAACAGGAGAGAGGGCGGAGGAGGTGTCCTCTCCTGTTCTAACGATTGAAAGGCTGCGCATGGTCCGCGGCCGGTACTGCTTGTAA
>CAINVQ010000056.1 GCA_903854175.1 uncultured Actinomycetes bacterium
ACCAAGCATCCAGCGCGTTACTGAGCTAAATATTCATTTTCATAGTTCGATTCTTCAATGCTCGGGCAATGAACGACTCTGTCAACTAGTCGGCTCGTTTGTTCAAGTCCCTTTTGTGTACAGAAATTACGCGAACTTTGATGAAAGTGACTTCAAGCGAAGTTTCGCTCAGCATCACGAAATTGTCGAGGCACTGCGCGCACGAGATGGTGAGTGGGCAGAGTCTGCAATGCGAGCTCACCTTCACGGATCATGGAAAACAGTGCAACAAAAACACTCATGGAGCCAAGCTCGAACTACTGACTAATTGTTCGGAGTTACTGAATAACTCGTTTAGTTATAAGTTCACAGAGAAGCCTCAGCACAAAACCAAAGAATGCAAAAAATGCCGAAAGAATACAAATAACGGCAAACGTCCAAAAGAACGCTCCAAGAAAATGCGACGTAGCATCGTGCACCGCATACCACTTGCCCATCATGTGAACATGGGATTCATTCCAGCCAGCAATGAACGCCCCAATGGTTCCAAAGAACAAAGTCAACCAGGCAATGACGTTGAAGAAACTGGCAAGTTTTAGTGCCCCGGTAACAGGAGATGTTCGCTCAACAATGATGTGAGGAATAGTCGACGAGTAGCGAACGATGGGGACTTCTCCCGTTGATTCGAAAGGCTTTTTATCCTTCTTATTCTTCTTCTCTTTTTTGCTCATAAGAACCTCACTGATTTCGTTCATTTATATGAACATAACCCAGTTCTCCTGAGTTATTCAGAGAAAATAGTAACTACTGCTTGTTAGTGAGCAGATGTTGGTGTTTCATCGTGCTGGCCAAGGTGATGGCGATCAATATTCACTAGTGCGTAGAAGGCTACGGCAGATAGAAGAACCATTAGAGAGCCAAAACGCAGCGCCATGTCATAGCCGTGAACGCTGGCTGCGTTCTCTAAAGCACGCTTGCTAGAAACCATAATTGTCGGATGAATCAGTTGCCCAGCAGCAAATGCGGTTGCACTTGATACAACAATTGTGTTTTGGATTGCAGTACCAAATGATCCACCGAGTTGTTGAGCAGTCGAAAGCACAGCTGAAGCAGCACCAGTATCTCGAGGCTCAATGTTAAAGAGTGCCGTAGAAGAGACCGAAACAAAAACCATTCCCATACCGAGTGCAGTAATAATCATCGCTGGCATTACGTGACCAATATATGAACTGTCTGGCTTGATGAGCGATAAGTAGAAAAGACCAGCGCTACCCATCAATGAACCAATCGTTGCGAGAATACGAGGACCGTATTTAGGTAGTAATTTTCCAACTGATGCCGCAGAGATAATTACTGAGAGTGAGAACGGTAAGAACAAGAGGCCGCTCTTTAGCGGACTGTAACCGTGAATTCGTTGGAAAAAGAATGTCATCCAAAGGAACATTCCAAAAAGGCCAAGGCCAATAAACAGTTGTGAAATATATGCACCTGCACGGACTCGGTCAGTTAGAAGTCGAAGTGGTAGTAACGGTTGTTTAACTCGACTCTCCAGAACAAAGAAGACAGCGAGTAGTGCTCCGCCAAGTGCCATGTATGGCCATGCAGAGTTTGAGCCCCAACCATCAATGGCCGCTTTTGACACACCGTAGACAACGCTGAGCATTCCAGCTGTCGCAGTCAATGCACCCGGAACGTCGTAGTGAGGGTTGCCCTCAACCTTTGACTCCTTGACGTTTGGAATTGCTAGGAATAACGCGATAAGCGCCATTGGTGTGTTTACGAACATGCACCAGCGCCATGACAAGTACTGCGTTAAGAGTCCGCCGGCGATAAGTCCAATTGCGGCACCGACACCCGAAAGCGCACCATACACAGCGAATGCCTTGGCGCGTTCTTTCGAGTCAGTAAAGGTCACTGAAATCAGTGAAAGTGCTGCAGGAGATAAGAGTGCACCGAATAATCCCTGTAACGCACGTGCACTGAAGAGCATCCCTTCGCTCTGTGCGAGACCACCGAGCAGCGAAGCGAATGCGAACCCAAGAAGTCCAATAAGGAAAGCTTTCTTACGACCCATGTAGTCACCAATTCGACCACCAAGAAGCAGGAATCCACCAAATGTAAGCGTGTAGGAAGTAACTGCCCACTGGTAATCCTTTGGAGCAATGTTGAGCCCCCCAAGCGATTTTGGAAGTGATGCGTGAGGAAGCGCAACATTAACAATTGAGCTATCAAGCACAACCATAAGAGTTGCAATGCCTATAACTACGAGAGCAAACCAGCGTCGTGGATCTTGCCCATCGGCATGATCAATGTTGCTTACAGAAGTATCTGACATATGAAATTCCTTAAAAGAGTTGTACCAACCCTAATGGGGATCGCAGAAAATATTTCGTACTAGATGCTATGTGGCGTTAACCAGGTCGCCTTAGGTTCTGAAGCCATAATCGGAGCAATTGCTTCCATCATTCCTGTTTCAATCCGCCATGCCATGTACGCAGCCTGGTCTTCTTTTTTCTCCCACTTTTCAATGAGGACAATTGTGTCTGGGTTTTCAGCATCTGTGAATACTTCTACTGAGATACAGCCCTTGAAGGCTCGAGTGTCCGCGAGACTGTCTGCAAGCCCAGCAAGAAGAAATACGCCTGTTTCTGGTAGGCAATTAAATGTAAGAGTCATAGATTCCATGGGAGCAACTTTCTATCGTTTCTGTCAGTAAAAAACTGAACAACGAGAGCCTATTAGGAAAGAAGTCTCCATGGGTTCTCCAAGAAACTCACAAGTGTTTGGAGAAATCCAGCCGCAAGGGCACCATCAATAACACGGTGATCTGACGAAAGGGTAAGTCTGGCTCTGGTACGAATTTCGATCTTGTCGCCAATAACAACCGGCTCTTTTATGGCCGATCCAACTGCCAAAATTGCAGCTTCAGGTGGATTAATGATGGCCGTAAATTCCTCAACGTCGAACATTCCAAGATTTGAAATAGTAAATGTTCCACCAGCCATTTGATCGAGCGAAAGACCCTTGGTACTCGCGAGACTAGCCAAACGCTTCGTATCAGCACTGATATCCATAATGTTTTTCTGATCTGCATCTTGAATAACTGGAACAACAAGTCCATTTTTTGATGCCACCGCTACACCAATATTGATTCTGTGATTAACAAGAATTGTTGGGCTGTCATCTCCCTGGTAAGAAACATTGATCATGGGGTGCTCACGAAGCGCTAACGCTGTTGCTTTGATGAGTAAGTCATTAACACTTATCTTGGCAATTCCTTTGGTCGCGTTTTGTTCGTTGAGATCAGTGCGCATTTGTTGCAGTAGCTCTAGATCAGCAATCGCTGTTACAAAGAAGTGTGGCGTCTCACGGTAGCTTTCACCGAGTCGCTTCGCGATTATGCGACGGATCTTAGAAACTTCGAATTTCTCTGATCCTCGCTTCGCATCAATCTGCGTAAATGTAGTTGGAACAATGGTTGAATGTTTTGGAAGTTCTGTCGGATCTTGAGCAATGAATGCATCTAAATCAGCACGAACAATTCGACCGGCGGGGCCAGGTCCTTGAATGAGGTTGAGATCAATTCCCCCATTTTCTGCAAGACGTCTAACGATTGGTGATGCGAAGCGGCGATTACCTACTGGACGAACTGATCGTTCAAAAATCGGAGCTGAATCAATCGCTGGATTTGGCGTCACCACTGCTCTAGCAACAGTGTCGGCGACCTTATTGACAATGTCAGCTGGAGAAGAACCACCCTTGCCGTCGTCAATAAGTGCAATCAAAGTTCCAATAGAAACTGTCTCGCCTTCTTTGACCAAAATCGTGCTGAGGACCCCCGCATCAAAAGCTTCATATTCCATGGTGGCCTTATCGGTTTCAATCTCACAGAGGATGTCACCCACCGCAACAGTGTCGCCTTGAGCTTTAAGCCATTTGTGGATTGCGCCTTCTTCCATCGTGTCGGAAAGACGTGGCATGGTGATTTCAATCATGTCCTTGTCCTATCTTGTGGCGCGGACGCCCCATAGCGTCGAGCGTTTCGTAGATCGCGTGAGTCACATCTTGAATTGACGGCAATGCCGCTGTTTCTAGGACCTTTGAATACGGCATGGGAACTTCAGCCATTGCAACGCGGCGAACTGGAGCGTCAAGGTAGTCAAATGCTCCATCAGAAATTGAGGCTGCAATTTCGGCGCCAATGCCGTATGTCAGCCAGTCATCTTCTAAGACAACTGCAGCGTTTGTCTTTTTAACTGAGTTAATAATCGTTTCACGGTCAAGCGGTCGAAGGCTTCGAAGATCAATCACTTCAATACTGAGGCCATCAGAGATCGCAAGTTCCTCGGCAACTTTGTTGGCGATATAGGCCATTCTCGAATAGCCAATAAGGGTTAGATCTGTTCCCTCACGGGTCACTGCGGCTTTGCCAATAATGGCAGGCTCACTCGTATCTGGTACTTCACCATTTGTGTTGTAGAGCGCAAGGTTTTCTAAAAACAAAACTGGATCATCATCTCGAATAGCAGCAATAAGAAGTGCCTTGGCATCAGCGGGGGTACTTGGCGCCACAACCTTTAGACCCGGGATAAAGGCATAGAAGAGTTCAATGTTTTGCGAATGAGTAGCACCGAGTTGTTGGCCACCTCCCCCAGGAGTACGAATCACCATTGGAACCTTCACCTGGCCACCAAACATCCCGTAAATCTTCGCGGCAGAGTTAATGATCTGATCAATCGCAATAAGTGAAAAGTTAATTGTCATTAATTCAACAACTGGACGAAGTCCAAGCATCGCAGCACCCACCGCAGCGCCAGTGAAACCTTCTTCAGCAATTGGAGTATCTCTAACGCGCTTCTCACCGAACTCTTCTAAGAGACCCGCAGTGATTTTGTAAGAACCTTCGAAGATTCCGATTTCTTCACCCATGAGAAATACAGATTCGTCGCGGAGCATTTCTTCTCGCAACGTATCGCGAAGCGCTTGACGGTATGTCTTCATTGTCACTGTGGCCCTCGCTTCAATGAAGTAGAGGGAAAGAGTGCTTGGCCTGGAAGTCGACGCGAGTCATTTGGTACGGGACTTGCGTAGTTGTAATCAAAGAGCGTGCTCACGTCAGGTTGTGGACTCTCTTCAGCAAAATGGTGTGCGGCATCAATTTTCTTTAAGACTTTTGCATCAATTTGCTGTAAGTACTCAAGCTTTGCGTAACCACCCTTCAAGATTCGATCTTGCAAG
>CAINVQ010000057.1 GCA_903854175.1 uncultured Actinomycetes bacterium
GATGCAGATAAAGAAGGATTTTTAAGAAGTGAAACATCTCTTATTCAGACAATTGGACGTGCTGCACGTAACGCAAATGGAGAAGCGATTCTCTATGCGGACCGTATTACTGATTCAATGAGAAGTGCCATTACAACCACTGAACGACGTCGCATCGCACAAATTGCATATAACGAAGAGAGAGGCATCACACCTCAGACTGTTACCAAGAATGTTGCAGACATTCTTGGTCGACTCAGAAGTGAATCAGCGCCTGAGCCACAGAACAAGAGCCATGGAATCTCATCTCTTGAGGGCCATTTACCTGACGACTACAACCTTGAAATCGCCAGAGTTGAAGACGCAATGCTCCAAGCGGCGAAGGAGCTTCGATTCGAAGAAGCCGCTTCACTTCGTGACTATTTGGCCACTCTTCAGCGCCAGGGAATTGCTGGAACCCCGGACGTCGTTGCCGAAGACGTTTAACCATTAGATTTTCGCTATGACTCAGTCAATCCGAGTGCAGGGTGCTCGCGTACATAACCTTAAAAATGTCTCATTAGAGATACCTCGTGACAAGCTCATCATTTTTACTGGATTATCTGGCTCAGGTAAGTCATCACTAGCGTTCGACACTATCTACGCAGAGGGTCAGCGCCGATATGTGGAGAGTCTTTCCGCCTATGCCCGACAGTTCTTAGGTCAAATGGAAAAGCCTGATGTTGAATTTATTGAAGGTCTTTCACCAGCAATTTCTATTGATCAAAAAACTGCGTCGAGAAACCCTCGATCAACAGTTGGAACAATTACTGAAGTACATGATTATCTTCGTCTGCTGTTTGCTCGAATTGGTATTCCACATTGCCCTGAGTGCGGCAAGTTAGTTTCTCGCCAAACGCCTCAACAAATTGTTGATCAAGTTCTTGAGAGCGAAGAGGGCGCCAAGTTCTTAGTTCTCGCAACAGTTGTAGAAGGTCGCAAGGGTGAATACAGCACGTTGTTGAGTGAACTCGTCACACAAGGCTTTTCTCGTGCCCGTGTTGACGGAAAAGTTATTGAGCTAAGTGAGCGTGAGTCACTAACGCTAAAGAGGCATGAAAAGCACACCATTGAAGTTGTTCTAGACCGTCTGACAGTTAAGTCAAGCAATCGTCAGCGACTTACGGAGTCTGTTGAAGCAGCCCTAAAACTCACGAAGGGAATTGTTTCAGTCTTTTTTACAGACACCAATGAACTGGTTCAGTTCTCAGAGAAGATGGCTTGTAGCGATTGCGGCATTAGTTTCACTGAGTTAGTCCCAAGAGACTTCTCGTTCAACTCACCCTACGGTGCGTGCCCAGTCTGCACTGGACTCGGAACAAGATTTGAAGTTGATCCTGAGCTTGTGGTCCCTGATGAATCTCTTTCATTAGCTGATGGAGCACTCGCTCCTTGGGGTGGAGCAAGGTTTAAGTACTTCGAGCGATTAATTGGCGGAATTGCAGACTTAGGAGAATTCGATGTTGATACTCCTTGGAAGAAACTTCGACCTAAAGATAAAAAACTAGTTCTCTACGGAGTTGACAAAAAGACTGTTCCTGTTAAGTACCGAAATAGATACGGCAAAGTTAAAACGTACGAAACGACTTACAACGGAATTGTTGAGTGGCTTGAACGTAAACGAAACGATGCTGACGGCGACTGGTCTCGTGAGCAGGCAGAGCAGTACATGCGAGAAGTGGAATGCACGACGTGTGTGGGTCAGCGTCTTAAACCAGAAGTTCTCGCAGTAAAGATTCAAGCAAAGAGCATTGCTGACGTGAACTTTATGACAATTGATGAAGCAATTGAATTCTTCAAGAAGTTGAAGCTAACTAAACGAGAAGAGTCGATCGCCAGACTCATTATCAAAGAGATTCTTGAACGCCTTACGTTCTTGTTAGACGTAGGTCTTGACTATTTAACTTTGAGCCGCGCATCAGCAACACTGTCCGGTGGTGAGGCACAGCGCATTCGGCTGGCCAGCCAAATTGGTAGTCACCTCGTAGGAGTGCTTTATGTTCTCGATGAACCTTCTATTGGGCTTCACCAGCGAGACAACAAACGTCTCATTTCGACTCTCGAACGACTGCGAGACCTTGGTAACTCGGTGATTGTTGTTGAACATGATGAAGAAACAATCAGAAGTGCTGATTACGTGGTCGACATTGGACCGGGAGCTGGTGAATTTGGAGGGGAAGTAGTTCACTCAGGCTCATACGCTGAGATTTTAAAGAACGACAAATCAATTACAGGACAGTACCTCTCAGGAAAGAAATTCATCCCTGTTCCGACCACCCGTCGTAAAGGTGATGGAAAGAAACTGACTATTAAGGGTGCTCGCGCAAACAATCTTCAGAACGTTTCTGTTGATATTCCTCTAGGTGACTTTGTCGCAATCACGGGTGTATCTGGATCTGGAAAATCAACACTAATAAATCACATTCTTTTGAGTTCTCTTGAACGTCAGATCAACCGAGCAAAGACAATTGTTCTCGAGCACGATTCAATTACAGGTGTTAGCAATATTGACAAAGTCGTTGCAGTAGATCAGCAACCGATTGGGCGAACACCTCGCTCAAACGCAGCTACATATACCGGCGTCTTTGACAAGATCAGAAAGCTATTTGCTGAAACTCAGGAATCAAAGGTTCGTGGATACCAGCAAGGCAGATTCTCATTCAACGTTAAGGGCGGTCGCTGCGAAACGTGTGCAGGTGACGGAACAATCAAAATTGAGATGTTCTTTCTTCCTGACGTTTACGTCAACTGTGAAGTTTGTGATGGGGCCAGATACAACCGTGAAACACTCGAAATTCTTTATCGAGGAAAATCAATTGCAGATGTTCTCAATATGCCAATCTCAGAGGCACTCGAGTTCTTTGATCGTCAACCGGCGATTCTTCGAATAATTCAAAGTCTCAATGATGTTGGACTTGGATATGTTCGACTTGGTCAAAGTGCTCCAACACTGTCCGGTGGTGAAGCACAGCGTGTCAAACTCGCAACAGAACTTGCTCGTCGCCCAACTGGCCACACTCTGTATGTACTTGATGAACCAACTACCGGTCTTCACTTTGAGGACGTCAATCGTCTCCTCACGGTGCTACACCGACTTGTTGATGCAGGAAACACAGTTATAACCATTGAGCACAACCTGGACGTAATTAAAACCGCCGACTGGGTGATTGATCTAGGACCTGAAGGTGGTCGACGTGGTGGTCTCATTGTTGGTGAGGGAACCCCCGAGAAGATTGCAAAATTGAAAACCGCAACAGGCACTGTTTTGCGGGAGGTATTGGCTCATGGCCAGGCGAGTTCGTGAC
>CAINVQ010000058.1 GCA_903854175.1 uncultured Actinomycetes bacterium
CTCTTAGCTGGTTCGGTTTGAGGATTCTCAGCTGTGCCACCAATGAGTACTCGACTCTCTTTAAGAGAATCAATCCACTTTCCGGCGGGGTCATTTAGATCGAAAAGTCCTTCTTCGTACATCATCATCACCGCAACAGAAGTCAGCGGCTTAGTCATTGAGTAAATGCGCCAAATTGTGTCGCTCTTTACTTCTATTCCTTCTTCACGGTTCTGGTGGCCACCACTTCCGGCCCACACAAGTTCGCCACCTCTGGATACTGTTGCGAGCCAACCACTTAGACGTTGATCTGCAACATACTTATTGAAGTGAGTATTGATGCGCTCAAGTCGTGCTTCATCAAAGCCGAGTGATGCAGGATCAATTTGAACTTCGAGTTCAGACATTATTTACTCAATTCGTCGAATGCTTTACGTAGTGCATCAAGTGCGCTGATGGCACTGTACGCCCTAATTCGAGGGCGATCACCGGGTAGTCGAAGAGCAACGTGCGAAACCTTGTCGCCAATAGCAATTCCAACAAATACAGTTCCAGCTGGATGGCCATCTTGCTCTTCAGGACCAGCAACACCAGTCACACTGAGACCAACGTCGGATCCCAATAATTTTGCGACGCCTATGGCCATTGCTTCTGCTGCTTCAGGGCTTACAACAGGCCCCACAGGAACGCCGAGTACGTCGAACTTCACTTCTGACGCGTAACTAACTACGCCACCACGAAACCACTTCGAAGCACCCACAATATTGACGAGACGACTGGCAATAAGCCCACCCGTTACTGACTCTGCGACTGCGAGCGTTAGTGAGCGTTCAAGTAGACGAGATGCAATAGCAAACTCCATTGTTTCGCCATCAACACCAAAGATGATGTCGCCGAGTTTCTCGTTAATGATGCTGCGAATTTTTACTTCCTCTTCAGCAATGAGCTCTTTCGCGTGTTCTGCCGTGTCACCTCTGGCGGTAATGCGAACTTTTATGCCTTCAATTCCTGAAGCAAGAAAGGCAATGGTGAGTCGCGAGTTGTCATCAAGGGATGCGAGCTCGTCACCAATAGCTTCTGCAAGTCCAGATTCGCTTGCTCCCCATGTACGAAGCACCCGGCTCAGAATTACCGATTCATTCCCAGCAAGGCGTTCGCGGCGAAGTAGTTCTGGCAGAATTGCACGCTCGAACATGTCAGTCATTTCGTAAGGGACACCAGGAACTGCAAAGACAACCTTTTGTCCCACCGGACAGATAAGTCCTGGAGCCGTGCCACGAGTTTGAGGAATAATCGACGCTCCCTTTGGAACATCAGCTTGTAGCAAGTTGTTCTCGGGCATTTCACGACCGCGTGATCCAAACATTTTTCTGATTGCTTCAACAATTGCGTCGTCTCGAACAAGCGGAACGTTCATTACTTCAGCGATTGCAGCTCGAGTGATGTCATCTTGTGTTGGACCGAGCCCACCGCAGACAATTACCGCGTCTGAGCGTGCCAGCGCTGTTCGAAAAGCCAAAACAATACGTTCATGATTGTCACCTACGTGCTGGTGAAAGTGAGATGCAATACCGTTCGCTGCAAGTTGCTCACCAAGCCACTGTGAATTGGTGTCAGGAATCTGTCCGAGTAGAAGTTCAGTTCCGACTGCAACTATTTCAACGCGCATTTAGCTCGCCTTTTTTCCATCTACGTAATATTTCCAACCGGTGTACACCGTCATCAACGTTGCACCCCAGATAGTTATGAATGCCAGCCATGTGTGGTGTGCGGTGAATGGGAGCACACAGAGCGCAATGGCCAAATCCTGAACGAACGTTTTCCATTTTGCAATCTGACTCGCTGGGATGGAAATCCCCTTCTTCGATGCTTTTGATCTGTAGATACTCATCCAAATTTCACGCAACGTGATTATCACTGCTGGGACAATAAAGAAGTTGAGGTGATGCCCTCTTGAAACAATGAGTGCGTACAAACTTCCCAGAACAATTATTTTGTCAGCGAGGGGATCAAGAAATGCACCTGACGTAGTTGTGCCGTGGCGCCTTGCAACAATGCCATCAAAGTAGTCAGAAGCTGCAGCGAGGGTACCTACGAGAGAGGTCCACCAATTGATTCGGTGCGCAATAAGTAGATAAATGAAAAGTGGTGCAACAACAATTCGAAAACTTGTCATCAAGTTCGCCGGCGTTAGCAACGCAGTCGGTCCGTAGGTTCTTTCCTCGGTGCTCATAGCTGCACTGCCTCCAAATCCGTTCCATGGCTCGCCACAATTTCAACATCAACCATGGATCCAACGTTAAGTGATGAGTCAACCATCACAATGCCATCAATTTCGGGGCACTCTCTGACACTACGCCCAACTCCAGGTGCATCAATGAGCAGTCGTTGGCGAGTGCCTACGAGGGCGTCTCGGCGGCGAGCAGTTATCGCGTCTTGCAGCTCGCTCACTTCACGCAGGCGTTCTAGGGCAAGTTCATGAGGTACTTGGTCACCGAGGCCATTGGCGTGGGTGCCCTCTTCTTTAGAGAACGTAAAGAATCCGGCCCAGTCGAGTTGTGCCGCTTCAATGAATTCAAGGAGCTCTCGTTGGTCGTCTTCTGTTTCACCGGGGTATCCCAAGATGAACGAAGAGCGAAACGTCGCATCAGGGTCGGCTGATCGAATCGCTGCAATGCGCTCTAAGAAGCGGTCGCCGTCGCCCCAACGCTTCATTGCCCGCAGCATGTGGCGCGACGCGTGCTGCAGTGAAAGGTCGAAATAAGGAACACCTGTTTCAAGGATTGTTTCTATTAACCCACTAGTAAGGCCCGATGGGTAGAGATACAAAAGTCGCACTCGTTCAACTTCTTTACTGAGCGCTTTGGTTAAGTCAATAAGAGGTTGTGTGCCACCTTCGTCGAGCACTTCAACCGCTTCACCAAGTGCAGCGCGCCTGCGGTCGTGGCCCCAGCTTGCAAGGTCTTGGGCAATAAGAACAATTTCTTTAGCTCCACCATCAACGAGTGCACGTGCTTCAGTGAGGATTTCATTTGTAGAACGTGAGCGTTGATCGCCTCGGAATGTTGGAATGGCGCAGAACCCACACCTGCGGTCGCAGCCTTCTGCAATCTTCACGTACGCCCATGGAGCTTTTGAAGCAGGTCGTGGAAGGTTAAGTAAGTCGAACGCCGGTGTTGGTCGGCTGCGAAGGGCAACTGGCGTAGAGGGAACAATTTGTTCAGTAAGACTTTCACCAAACCCAGCCACGAGGTCAACTTCGGGGAGAGCCTCGGCGAGTTCATTTCCGTAACGCTCAGCCATGCACCCCGTTACAACAAGACGTGCATTGCTAAGTTTGCGCTCTGCAAGATCAAGAACTGTTTCGATTGATTCTTCGCGTGCAGCTTCAATAAACGCGCAAGTATTTGCTACAACAAGTTCTGCTTCTTCAGCACTTTCTGCGAGCGTGTAGCCCTGGGAAACAAGCAGTCCCGCAAGCTTGTCTGAGTCGACGTGGTTCTTAGGACACCCGAGTGTTTCGATCCAGTACCTCAAGTGCGTCTCCTAATGTCATAACAACACCGAGCGCTGGGCGCTCGGTGTTAATGGCGGAGAGGGAGGGATTTGAACCCTCGGGCCCGGTTTCCCAGGCCGCATTCTTAGCAGGAATGTGGTTTAAACCGTACTCACCCACCTCTCCCAGCAAGCCCATCTTAGTGAATACAGGCCTAGGGGCGAAATCGAGCAAAACACGCCCCGTGAACCAGCGTTACACTCATTTCAAC
>CAINVQ010000059.1 GCA_903854175.1 uncultured Actinomycetes bacterium
AAGGGGGGATTCGAACCCCCGGCCTCCTGGTCCCAAACCAGGCGCGCTAACCAAGCTGCGCTACTTCCCGTGAACTGCAGACCTCCACGTTACACGCTGTAGAAGACACGCCTTGAAAGTGACCAGTCTCTAGGCTCCATAGAGAACGATTGGAGAGCTGTGGCGTACGAGTGGATCATTGACTCATTGGAAGACACATGGACGCAAATCGACCGACTTGTGCGACCACAACCGGAGCAGGCGTATGACGCGCTCACTGCATGCCCGGGGTGGAGTGTTCGAGATATTTTGAGCCACTTGCTTGGATTTGAATTGATGCTTTCTGGCGGTGCAGTTCCAACCTACGAAGGTGAAATGCCCGCACACGTAAAAAATTCAATAGGTGAGCTGAATGAAGCGTTTGTTCAGGACAATCGAAATCTCCCCGGTATTGAAGTACTCGACAAATTTGTTAGTGCAACGAATGACTCAATTAAACGACTTCGTGCACTTAGTGATGAAGAGTGGGAAGTAGTTGGCTGGAGCCCAGAAGGTGACAAACCATTTTTTCGTTTTCAAGAGATTCGTATTTTTGATTCATGGATTCATATGCAAGATATTCGTGACGCGCTTCTACAACCAGCAGACGACCACGGGACTGGTGAAGAAGTTGTCGTAAACCGCTTTGAAGGAGCTGTCCCTTACATCTTGGGCAAGAAGATGAAATGTGTAGAAGGCACACTCGTTCAGTTGAATCTCACGGGCCGGCTCGGGCGACTGCTGATGTTCAAGGTTGTTGATGGCCGGTGTGCTCCGGTCGCTACCAGCGAAGAAGTACCGAATCTGGAGATCTCAACCCCCGTTGCGCTCTTTTGGCGGCGCTGCGCTGGGCGCATAAGCGCAGAGGCCTTTCTTAACGCCTCTGCGACTGATGTCCGTGGCGATAAGGCCTTGGCAAAAGCCTTTAGCGACGCCATGCCCATTGTGATTTAGAGATTTCGCTTTCAGCCGGTAGGCTCTATAACCCTATGCGCGCAACTTCATCAACTCTAGATAACAACCGAATAAAGCTCACCATTGAGGTCGACGAAACCGAAATGAATGAAGCCATGGAGAGTGCTGCGAAGTCACTTTCGAAGCAGGTTTCTATTAAAGGTTTCCGTAAGGGCAAAGTGCCAAAGAATGTATTGATTGCTCACCTTGGTGGCATCGAAGCTCTTCGTGCCGAAGCAATTCGTGAATCAATGCCTGACTTCTATGCACACGCAGTTTCTGACACATTGACTGACCCAATTGGGCAACCAGACATCAATGTGACGTCAGGTGAAGAATCTGGTCCACTTACATTTGAAGCCGAAGTTGAAGTACGACCTGAAGCAAGCATCAAGGGTCACCGTGAACTTCGAGTTGAAATTCCATCGCCGAACGTCACTGACGCAGAAGTCTTGAAGCAAATTGACAGGTTCCGTGAAGCTGATGCAGAACTTAGTGAAGTAGATCGTCCAATCGCATTGAATGATCTTGTAACCATGGACGTTCGTGTTCAGAAGCTGGACTCAGAAGACGAGCCACTCGAAATGTCTGACTACATGTACACCGTTGGTTCTGGGGTTATTACTGAAGGCGTTGATGAACTCATTGTTGGTCTTAAGGCTGGAGAAGACCTGAAACTAAATGGAACATTTGGTGCCGGTGAAACTGCAACATACGAGCTGAAGTTAAAGCAAGTTAAAGAGCGCGTCATGCCTGAACTCAATGACGAATGGGTAGAAGAAAACACTGAGTGGAAAACCGTTGATGAAATGCGTGAGCAGATTATTTCGCAAATGCGCAAGATGAAGGTTGTCGAAGCTCAGATGTCACAGCGTGATTCCGTTCTGGTAGCGCTTAGTGATCTTGTTCCAGTGGAAATTGCGCCTGAACTGTTGATTTCGAGCGAAACCAATGAGCGTCTTCACGATCTTGGTCACCGCCTTTCACAGCAGAACCTCACTCTTGACTCGTTCTTGCAGATCACGAATCAGTCTCCTGACGATCTCTTGGCAACACTTCGCGCTGACGCCGTTCGTGCTGTTCGAATCGACCTCGCACTTCGCGCACTCGTAAAGGCTGAGAAAATTCAACCAACTGATGAAGAAGTTGAAGAAGAACTGATCTCAACAGCTGAAGCAATGAGCACCAAGCCAGAGATTCTTCGACAAAATCTTCGTGACTCTGGCCGAGTAGTTACCTTCCGTGCTGAAGTTGCCAAAATGAAGGCTTCTCGTTGGCTAAGTGACAACGTGACCTTCGTTGACCCTGATGGCGTGGAAATTGACCGCGAACTTCTCAAGGTTGACCAAAGTCAAGACTTAGACGCATAAGGTAGAAGAGTGAACGAACACTTCAAAGCAATGAATTACCTCGTACCTACGGTTATTGAAACATCAAACCGAGGCGAGCGTGCCTACGACCTCTACAGCCGTCTCTTGAAGGAACGCATCATCTTCATTGGAACGGGTATTGATGACACCATCGCAAACCTCATCTGTGCACAGATGCTCTTCCTAGAGTCAGAAGACCCTGACAAGGACATCAACCTCTACATCAACTCACCTGGTGGAGAAATCACCGCACTCTTTGCTATCTACGACACGATGAAGTACGTCAAGCCTGACGTCTCAACATTCTGCTTCGGACAAGCTGCATCTGCAGCAGCAGTACTTCTTGGCGCTGGTGCGAAGGGGAAGCGTTACGCGCTTCCTCACTCACGCGTTCTAATGCACCAACCTTGGGGTGGCGTAGGTGGACAAGCAACTGACATCGAAATTCAGGCACGTGAAATTCTTCATATGAAAGACACACTCAATGAGATGCTTGCTGCTGACACTGGTCAGAGCGTTGAGAAGGTAACAAAAGACACTGATCGTGACTTCATCATTAGTGCAGCACAGGCCGTTGAATACGGTCTCATTGACGAAGTGATCTCAAAGCGTCCATAGGTGCCATTTTTTTGCCCCTTCACCTCCTAAGATGGAACAAGGCGGAGGTCGTGTCGGAGGTTTTCCGTGGCAAAGTTTGGCGAAAATAGCGACCTTATTAAGTGCAGTTTCTGCGCTAAAGGTCAAAAACAGGTTAAGAAGCTCATTGCTGGACCCAGTGTCTACATTTGC
>CAINVQ010000060.1 GCA_903854175.1 uncultured Actinomycetes bacterium
ACCACCGACAACAACGAAGGTTCGCCTTACGGGCTTACCTTCTTCTGCTTCAACGTCGGCTGATTCCAGGGTCATCAAAAGTCGATTTCGCAGCTTTCGCGAATCTGAAAGTGAGTAGAGAGGCATTGCGAACTTTGATGCTCCCGGAATTCCGAAGTAGGCAGCAGTTGCACCCGTAGCAATAACGAGGTGATCGAACCCAATTACTGCGCCATCATTCAAGCGCACATGTTTACGTTCATGATCAACTTCCATAATTTGGCCGTGACGAAATCCAATGTTGTCTTCTTTACCAAAAATTGTTCTAATCGGATACGCAACTTCTGCAGGCTCAAGCGCTGCAGTTGCCACCTGATAGAGCAGGGGCAGAAAGGTGTGAAAGTTGTGCTGGTCAATAATCGTGACCTTCACATTTTTTCCAATAAAGCCACGAGCTGCAGCGATTCCGGCGAAACCGCCACCAGCAATAACTACGTGAGGAAGATGTGAATAATCAGGAAAGACCATGGCGGAGTTAGTTGACGTCGACATGTTCAACTAAATCTTAATGGTGCCTAGAAGGAATTGTTCATCGACGAGCAAAACGGCGACCTATTCCATAGATGAGTCCCGAAGCAATCATCAGTATTGAAAGCAAGCGGTCACCAATTTGAAAATTTAATGAGATCGCAACAGGAATTAACGCCCCAATTACCCAGAGAAGCTGCTGGCGAACAGCAAAACGAGCGAAAGTTCTGCCCTGCGCGCCAGGAGGAACATTTCTTTGAGTAATTGCATCAAAACTGGGCTGCACTACTGCAGCACAGAGTCCGAGCCAGCCAGCAAGTAACACCTGGGAAAGCAACTGCGGATGCGATGATGCAATTCCAGCACCAATGCCCGTGAGAAGGAGTGACCACGTAAGCAGTGTTGACTCTTTGAGCGAATTACGAACTCTCGTAACAATTGCGAGACCACACAGCGCGCCCACTCCGCTTATTGCCAGTGCGCAGGCAAACCATGTGAGCCCAGCGTGCTCACGTCGCAGCCCAAAGGCGAGCATGAACGTTGTGAACCCCACGCTGAAGCGCATAAGCGCAGATGCAGTTAAGCCCCACGCAACTTCAACATCGCCAGTTGGATTGAGTGTGTTGAGATCACGTTCTGCTTGGCTCAATGAAACAACACGGTCACGAATAACCTTTGCAGGTCGCTGTAGGCGAAGGCTCGCAATCGTTGCCATTACGAACACAATTGAGGCAGCGATAAGCACACTTGGTGCTCCTATCCCCTTCAAGAGTCCTGCCCCTACAGATCCAGCTATTAATCCAACAAATGTCCCAAGCAGTGTTAGCTGCGCATTGAAACCAGAAAAGCCCTGCTCTTCTTCTACGTCTTGTGTAGGCCATCCTGATTCGCCAACATTTGCGGCGTGCTCACGAAACTGATCCGTTCTCGCCATTTCAGGCACGAGTGCACCTCGAGTAACGACATAAAGCTTTGACGAAATGAGCACCAGAAATGCTTCAGGAAATAGCCATAGTGAATCGAGATGTGTTGCCATTGACCAGCACAGCAGTGCACGAAGTCCAGCTGAAATCGCGACCAGAATTCGTCGACCATTTGCAGAACGGTCAATGAGCGGGCCGAGGATTGGTGACACGATTGCAAATGGCGCAATAGTTATTAATAAATACGCCAACACTTTGCTTTTTGCTTCCGTAGGTGAGACGGAGAAGAAGAGTGACCCGGCTAAAGAAACCGTAACGAGTGTGTCGCCGGCCATCATGATTACGTGCACTAGTGCCAAGCGACCAAACGCTGTTGACTGGTCGAATAGATCTTGCGCGGAGGCCCGCAAGAATGAGCCAAATCCACGTCTTCGCACGAATCAACAGTAGGTCAAGTTATGGCTTTTTAAGGGCACATTTGTGTTACAAAACTGCTAAACCGGTTTTATGAATTCACACTTTTTTAGCAATCTCCCACTTGCCTTGCTCACCGCATGGGCCTGGGCGTTCTGCGCATTCCTCGTTGGACGCGTCGTAAAGCGTCACGCCACAATTGACATCTTCTGGGGATCTGGCTTCTTGTGGATCTATCTTGAATCGCTCTGGTTCTCTCGCTCTCAGAGCAGTTCATCGGGTGGTAACTGGTGGTTCAACTCAGGACTTAACGGACACAGTGTGCGCTGGATACTTCTAGGAGCAGTTGCGCTCTGGAGTCTTCGCCTTTCAATTCACTTAGCTATTCGTCAAAAGGGAACGGCAGAAGACTCTCGTTACGTGTGGATCATGCGCGGAGCACGCGATGGAAACAAGACGCTGTACGCATTGAAGAAGATTTACGGCCTACAAGGTCTACTTATGTGGTTCGTTTCAATTCCAATCCAGTGGATGGCGTTCGCAACAAAGTTCAACTTCCTCGTATGGATTGGCCTCGCCATTGTTCTCGTAGGTGTCTACTTTGAAGCAGTTGGTGACGAGCAGCTGCGTCGCTTTGTCGCTAATCCTGCCAACAGCGGAACAACTATGAACAAGGGACTATGGCGCTACACCCGTCACCCAAATTATTTTGGTGACGCCTGCGTCTGGGTTGGTTTTTTTGTCTGCGCACTTTCGACCAAGTACGGATTCATAACAATTCTGTCGCCAGTGCTTATGGTGTGGCTTCTTACGTCACTTTCAGGAAAGCCAATGCTCGAGCGCAAGCTTTCTAAAACACGTGAGGGCTACAACGAATACATCGCGGCAACGAGTTCGTTCTTCCCTCGTCCACCAAAGAAAATTAGTTAGCGCTTCGCTTCGTAATTATTTTGGCGATCAGTCGCCAGCCGAGCATTCCAAATAGTAAGAACGAAAACGCCACGATGATGAATGAAGCTGCTGTTCCTTGGCCGGCGATCACTCGAAGAATCATTCCAACAGCGGTTGTGACAGAAGCTACGAGTACTCCAGCCTTAAATGTCCAGCCACCACGCTTTGTTTTAATTAAAAACAGCCAAGCCAGTAGAAGTCCAATTGCAAATGGCCAGGTGGTTGTAAAAATGCCTTTTGCCGATTCACCGTCATTATGGTGAGCTCTTCCGATGCTTACGAATACGAGAACTACGGCAAGATCAAAGGAAATTCTGAGTGAGCGCATACAGCAAGACTATCTAGCCAGGTGCGTACATCGACCCTTCTAAAGTGACCTAATTTGTCTCCATGACCAAATCATCACGAGCCAGAAGCTTTGAGACCACCAGTCGAGCCACAATTACCCTCCCCGACGGAAGAGCTGCTCACCGAGATCACATTGAGCACTCGCAGCGCCTGGAGAAAAAGTTTTATAACGTTCGCCCTGGCGTCTGGTCGTTTATTGGTAATGGATTATCGAATCAATCATTCATTGAAGGTCCTGAAGGAATTATCGCTATCGACACTGGTGAGTCCAATGAAGAAATGGCTCACGCACTTGTACATCTTCGAGAGCACACCGACAAACCAATTGTTGCGGTCCTCTACACACACTTTCACTACATCGCGGGAACGCAGGCAATTGTCCAAGAGAACGGCGGCAAACAAGTTCCGATTTGGGGACACGAGCGAATTAAGCACAACCGCGAAGGCGCTACTGCAGAAATTGGACCTACATACACTCGCGGACTTGTTGAGCAGTTTGCAATTCTCATGCCCGAAACTGGTGCCGACGGAAACGTAAACGTTGGACTCGGAAGATTCTGGCGTGACCCAATGCACGCTCCATTCACCTCTGGATTTATTCCTCCAACCAATACATTTGGTGATGAACCATCCAGCCACAAAATTGCTGGACTTCGCGTAGACGTCATCCCATCTCCATCAGATGCCAACGACTCAGTCACCTACTGGTTCCCAGAACTCGACACTGCAGTGAACAACACAGTGTGGCCAGTACTTTTTAATGTGTTCGCAATTAGAGGCGAAGAATACCGAGACCCTCGAATTCTCGTCAAGGGTGTAGAGAAGATCCTTGCTCTGAACCCAGAACACCTTGTTGGAGTGCACGGTCCCCCGATCTCTGGCCGCGAAGAAATCCAAGACCGCGTTACTAAATACCGCGATTCAATTCAGTTCCTGTGGGACCAAGCAGTGCGCTCAATGAACAAGGGATTGTTCAGTGCAGACATTGGCCAAGCAGTTGAGCTACCAGCGTGGTGTGATGAGGATTATCTAACGTCTGAGTTCTACGGAGTTGCCGAGCACCATATGCGCCAAATCCGAACTGGATTATTTGGATTCTTTGACGGTAACGAAGCGAACCTATTTCCACTCACTACCCCAGAACGAAGCGAACGACTCATTGAGGGATTCGGTGGTCGCGAAAACGTAGAACAGCAGCTTCGAGGTGCAATCGAGAAAGATGACATTCGATGGGCGCTCGAACTCGGTTCCTGGTTAGTTCACTCACCTGGAGCAACCCCAGAAGACAAAAAACTTCTCGCTATAGCCCTTAGGACCATTGCTCAGCGAACTACTTCAGCGAATATTCGAAGCTGGTGCATAACTCGAGCACTAATCCTTGATGGATCATTTGACTTCTCACGGTTCAATGATCACCGCTTCAGTTACAAAATGATTATTGAAGCACCTCACGAAATGTACGTGGCATTGCTTCGAGTAACACTTGACCCTGATCTGGTTGAAAATGAGAACTTCCATATTGGCTGGGACTTTGGTGGTGCAAAGACTGTTGGGTTGCACATTCGAAACAGTGTGGCCTTTGTGAGTGATGGAAAGAATGTCGACGCAACACTTCAAATGGGAATTGAAACGTGGGCAGAAATCCTTACTGGAAAAGTTGAATTTGCCCAGGCCGTTGAAAGCGGAAAGATCACCATTGTTGGCGACAAGTCAAAAGTAATCAAGACACTGAATGCATTCGAGATTGGTGCGCTTAGAAATGCCAAATGAGTCGTTGCCACTTTCAACGCCAGAATTCACTGGTCAGATTGAACGACTAATTACTGATTCAACACCGCGTCGTCTCGTAAGTACCAAGGCACCGAAAGATGCCCCAAATGTTTTGCTAATTCTGCTTGACGATGTTGGATTCGGATCATTTGCAGGGGTAGGTGGACCTGTTCCAACTCCGGGACTAGACAAAATTATTGAACAAGGTCTTCTCTACAATCAGTTCCACACCACCGCACTTTGTTCACCCACCAGAGCTTCAATGCTGACTGGAAGAAATCATCACTCAGTACATATGGGTGGCATCACAGAAATTGCAAACTCTTTCCCTGGATACGACAGCGCCATCCCACCAGAAGCTGCGACCGTTGCCCAAGTGTTGCAGCAGTCTGGTTACGCCACATCATGTTTTGGAAAGTGGCACCTCGCGCCATCTTGGGAGCAGAGTCCCGCGGGCCCGTTCAATCGCTGGCCCACAGGAATGGGTTTTGACCGCTTCTACGGAATCATTGGTGCTGAGTCATCGCAGTTCGAGCCACCTGTTTACGACCAGACAACTCCAATCGCTCCCTACGTTGGCAAAGACAATTATCACCTTACAGAAGACCTAGCTGATCAGGCAATTAGCTGGATTCAACGCCAAAAGGCTTCACGTCCAGATCAACCATTCTTTTGTTACTTCTCTACCCCAGCAGTGCACGCTCCACACCATGTTGCACCTGAGTGGAGCGACAAGTTCAAGGGGAAGTTTGATCAAGGTTGGGATCAACTTCGCACAGAAATTTTTGAACGTCAATTGAAGCTCGGAACCATTCCCCCAGGAACAGCAAACACCACTCGTCCGAAAGAAATTCCAAGCTGGGATGAATACCCTGAGCGATATCGCCCCGTCGCATCACGACTTATGGAAGTGTTCGCGGGATTCTTGGCTCACACTGATGCACAAATCAAGCGTGTAATTGATTCACTTGACGAAATGGGCGTAAGTGACAACACTCTCATCATTTACATCACTGGAGACAATGGAGCCTCCGCTGAAGGAACCGTGCACGGAGCATGGAGTGCTCCCTCATTCCAAAATGGTGTCCACGAGGATCCTGAGTGGCTACTTGAGCACATGGATGACTTCGGGACAGCTAAATGTGAGAACCACTACAACGTTGGTTGGGCGTGGGCCCTTGATGCTCCGTTCCAGTGGATGAAACAAGTTGCATCTCACTTTGGTGGCACACGCAATGCAATGGCAATGTCGTGGCCCAAGCGCATTAAAGAAGGCAAGCAAATTAGATCGCAGTTCCATCACGTAACGGACATTGCACCAACAATTTACGAAGTGACCGGCGTGAACCCTCCAGAAACGTTTAACGGGATTGAACAAATGGAGTTTCACGGGACATCAATGGCGTACACCTTTGATAACCCCGACGCCCCGTCAACGCATACGTCGCAGTATTTTGAAATTCTTGGAAACCGCGCAATCTATAGCGATGGCTGGATTGCGTCATGTTTCCACGGAAGGCTTCCGTGGATTCGACTCGCAGGCTATGAATTCGATGGCGAACAAGAAGAATGGGAACTCTATGACATCAGGTCTGACTTCTCACAGTCAATTGATCTTTCAAAAGATTTCCCTGAAAAACTCGAGGAGCTAAAGGAAATATTCCATCAACACGCCATCAAATATGGCGTCTACCCACTCAGAGACCCTGGATCTCCGCGCGGCGGCGATTTTTCAGTTCCACATTCTCTTGGAAACAGAACAAAGGTTACGTACACACCTGCTCACGTTCGTATGCCAGAAAGTTCAGTGCTCAATCTCAAAAACTGTTCCTACCAAGTAACAGCCAGTCTGAATGTCACTGATACAGCTGAAGGAGTAATTGTTTGCCAGGGCGGGAACATGGCTGGATGGTCTTTGTATCTCTCTAAAGAGCAGCTCCCAACGTTCCACTACAACTTGTTCGGGCACGAACATACGCAGGTTCAGTCCTCGCAACCACTCGGACCAGGTGACCACACCATTGAAGTCAACTTTGTTTATGACGGAGGATTCGGTCAAGGTGGCGACATCACCCTAAGTATTGATGGAAAAGCTGCGGCGACTGGTCGACTGGAGAAAACCGTGCCGCTGGTCTTTTCAATGAGTGGAGAAACGTTCGATGTTGGGATAGATACTGGTTCACCAGTTGGACCGTATCCTCACCACTTTCCTTGCACCGCAAAGATTCACACCGTCACCCTTGAACGACTCGATGAACCGAGCGAAGAAGTGAAGGCACTGATGCGAAAAGGCGAATTCAAAGCGTCACTCAGTACGCAGTAGGGCCGGTGGGGATCGAACCCACGACCGAGGGATTATGAGTCCCCTGCTCTAACCACTGAGCTACGGCCCTTCAATAGACCATCAAACTGCAATATGCCTGTCACCAAAGTAGCAGTACCACGAAGCTCGGCATTAATTACGTTCTGAAGCCTGCGTGGATTTCGGCACTAGGAACTTATGAGAACTTCCTAAGTAGAGATGAAAACCAACTTCTATGAGAGCTGACAAACTTGTAGATTTTTCTAGATATCGGCAGGACCGCCCTCCACATCAAAAAGCGACCAAAAAACGGATAGTTCGTTATGAGCAGTGCGCGACCAATCGCATCTGCACCACCAAAATTCTCATGATCTTTTACCCACCAGACCTGTAGGTCAACATCTTCTCTGGTAAGACCTAGGTGAGCAAGTTCGGCATCACTAAAAGACTTTGAAGGGCGAATTGTGCCGCTGCTATGCGATTCAAACCACTTTGCACACTCAGTGCAAAATAAGCAATTCCCGTCATATATAAGAGTTGGTAGAGACACATCATCACGTTACCGACTGCAGAAGATAACTGGTCGCTAGTCTCATCATGGTGAATCAAAGCTCAATTACAGAGTCCGATGTCGTCATAGTTGGAGCGGGACTTGCTGGCCTACGATGTGCACAACTTCTCTCCCAAGCTGGATTGCATGTTGTTGTTATCGAAAAGTCAGATCGCGTCGGTGGAAGACTTTCATCATTCGCGGTCAATGGCTTCATAATCGATGATGGTTTTCAGCTAATTAATCCCTCGTACCCAGAGTTACGAGATTCAAAAGTATTAAATGGATTTGATTTGAGATCATATGACTCAACACTTTCGTTCATTTCCAAAAACAATTCCTACGAGCTTGGTGATCCTCGACACCACCCCATCCGTGCAATTAAAGGACTTCTCAATAGCCCACTTGGAGTCAGTGATTCGCTAGCGCTACTTAAATTGTTTATGAGCAGCAACTTCAAAACTTCTAAGCAGCTCATTAATGGAGTAGATGAATCAACTCTTGATGGATTTGAAACCGCAGGAATTTCGACGAAGGCAGTCAATGATGTATTGCAGCCATTTTTACGTGGAACACTTCTGAGCAATGAACTTGACACCTCTTTTAATTTCACAAAACTATTACTGAAGAGTTTTATAAAGGGCCGTCCGGGAACACACCCTCGAGGAATCGCTGCACTTCCTGAGGCCCTCGCCGCACTTTCACCAAAGGTACAAATCGACTTCAATTCACCCGTTCGCTCAATAAGAAGTCACGAAGTTCACACTGAGAACGATTCGTACCACGCAAAATACGTTGTCGTTGCAACGGATGGCTCAACAGCAAGCTCATTAACTGATGCAGCTGAGCCTGAATGGATGACGCAAACATCGTGGTGGTGGTCACTTCCAAAGCTTTCTACTAGCTCAGGTCTCAGAATTGATCTCGACGAGCGACTGTTATCTAGCGCTCTCGACATCTCTTCAGTTGCGCCTGAAAGATCGCCTTCGAATAAGTCATTAGTGGCAACGCCTGCTAATAACGTTGCCCCTACTTCTCAATTAGAACAAACTGCACGTGAAAGTGTTGCTAGAACCTATGGCGTTTCACTTACAGATGTAGAGCTCGTAACTACAACATATGTGACACACGCCTTGCCAAAGATCAGGCCACCACTTCGTCTCACAAATGATCACAGCGTTAATGGTGTGTATTTGGCAGGCGACTACCTAGAAACTGCATCTATTCAGGGAGCCATGAAGAGTGGCGCGCGAGTTGCAATGTTGATTGCAACGAAAGAACTTAAAAACACCTAATTCCCTGTCGGTGTATTGTCTTATAAACGACAATACACCGCAAAAGTGTTGGATAAGTTGCATGTGAGGAAGTGCCGTGACTCAGAATTTGGCTTCGATGATGTACGTCCCTGGCAATGACAAAGAGAAACTGTCAAAGTTAGAGAAATTCCCAGCAAATGCAATCATTATTGACTTA
>CAINVQ010000061.1 GCA_903854175.1 uncultured Actinomycetes bacterium
CAAACCCTAACTATGACCCAGCACCTCTCGAGTCATCTGACTTCAGTGTTGCCCAGAAGGCATGGAAGAAGTACACGACGAAGAACGCAAATGGATTTCAACCGCTAGGTCTCATGGCAACACAACAGACGTTTGCGCCAGGGTCAACATTCAAGGTTGTTACAACTGCTGCTGCGGTTGTTGGAAGACCAGACTTGCTTACAAAATCGTACCCAGTTGCAAAGTTTGCACGCCTACCTACTTCTAACAAACTTCTCTTTAACAGTGGTGGAACTGCGTGTGGTGGAACTATTGCGCAAATGCTTCCTCCGTCATGTGACCCTGGGTACGCGCTCGTCGGCATGGAACTCGGTGGTGAATTAATGGCATCAACCGCAAACTCTTTTGGATTTAATGACACGCCACCACTCGACCTTCCAGGAACTGTAAAGAGCTTCTTTCCGGCTGGATCGGTATTTGCTAGTGACATTCCACAGTTGGCGTACTCATCCATTGGACAACAGAACGTACGGGCAACTGCGTTACAAGATGCTCTCGTTGCTGCAGCAGTAGCCAATGGTGGTGTTGAAATGGTTCCACACTTAATGTCCTTTATTACCTCAAGCGATGGCAGTGTTGTAAAGAGATACAAGAACAACGTTTGGAAGAATCCACTCTCTCCTTTTCAAGCTGCGCAAATAGTTCCGATGATGCAAAATGTTGTTCGTTTTGGAACTGGAGCCGGACTCTTCTTGGCCCAAGATGATGTCGCCGCAAAGACTGGAACAGCTCAGTCAGGCAATACCGCTAAGAACACCCACACCTGGATGATTGCGTTTGCACCGGCATCTCACCCCACTGTTGCAGTTGCTGTAGTTGTCCCGTTCCAGGCGGTTTCATCCTTTGGATCAACTATTGCTGGTCCAATTGTGAAGTGTCTCGTGGAGGGGGCGTTGGCGCTGCAAAAAGGCCTTCCAACACACGGAACTTCAACAACGTGCCCAAATTAAACGAGCATAAGAAAGCAATTTGAAGGCGTAGGCTAGTAAAAGTATGGAACCCGTAAACGACCAGCGAATCTATTCGAAGCGCTACCAAGTCACCCACTTAATTGCACGAGGTGGAATGGCGCTTGTCTATCGGGCCCAGGACCTTCTATTAAATCGTGCAGTTGCGCTAAAAATTCTCTACCCAGAGCTTGGCTCGGATCCACTTTTTGTTGAGCGCTTTCGACGTGAAGCACAAGCTGCGGCAAACCTTTCACACCCCAACATTGTGCCGGTCTTTGACTGGGGCGAGGACAACGGAACATATTTCATTGTCATGGAACTTATTGATGGAACATCGCTCGCCGAACTCCTTCGTTCATCAAAAACACTTACACCAGCAAGGTCAGCAACGTTTGTTGCACAAATCGCTGCAGCACTTGGATATGCACACCGCAGCGGGGTTGTTCACCGTGATGTAAAGCCGGGGAACATTCTTATTACTGCAGACGGTCAGGTTAAAGTCACCGACTTTGGAATCGCGCAAGCAGTAGCGAGCGAAGACAATCTTGCCGAAGCTGGTTCTGTAATGGGAACCGCAACATACTTCTCACCTGAACAAGCATCAGGATCTGCGGTTGATGGGAGAAGCGATGTTTATTCGCTCGGAGTGGTGTTGTATGAAATGCTCGTTGGTCGTGCACCGTTTATTGGTGATTCGCCACTAGCTGTTTCAACGCAGCATGTGAACAACTCGGTCCCACCACCAACAAGTTTCAACAACGAGGTTCCTCGTGACCTTGAAGCGATTGTTATGCAGGCACTCTCGAAGTCCCCGGGACAGCGCTACCAAACAGCAGATGAATTTCGCGCTGATCTAATTCGCTTTAGCGAGGGGCAGCCAGTTCGTGCCGCAGCAAATGGTGGTGCATTCTTTGGCGACGACGCAACTCGTGCTGTTTCTGCAGTTTCAGCGGGAGAGCGCACCCAAGCCGTTCCGGTCATGTCTGGCCCACGCACCGATGTTCGTCGTCGACGCAACAAGAATCAAACAGCAATTATTTCTGCTGTTGCAATTGTGGTGCTCGCTCTTGCTGGTCTTGGATACTTCTTGCTTGCGGGCGGTTCGACGTCAACAATGCCTGACGTTGTTGGTAAGTCAGTTACTACTGCCAGCTCAACGCTTCGTGGTGACGGACTGATCATTGGGCAAGTTATTCAAGTGGCTTCTGACAAGAGAAGCGGAACTGTTCTCTCTACAAATCCATCAGCTGGAAGTCACATCTCTAAGGGTCAGGCAGTAACGCTTAAGGTGAGTCTTGGAAAATCAACACAACCGGTGACTGTTCCTGACACGACTGGCATGAACCTAAGTGTTGCGGAAAATACATTGCTTGGGATGGGCTTGTCGCCAAAGGTGCAGTTCACTGCAACTGCACCAACTGGTGGAACATCACTTCCTGACACCGTTCTCTCACAGACCCCACTAGGTGGATCAAACGCTAAGTCTGGTGACACCGTAACGTTGCTTGTTCTCGCGCCTGGTTCTTCGTTCCCAATGCCTCCGGTTAATGGTTCTACAACAGTTGCCGCTGCAGCGGTGATTGGCCAAGCAGGACTCACGGTAAGTGCGACAACATCTACTGTCTGCTCAAACACTGTTGCGCAGGGACTAGTTGTAAATACAGTCCCAGCGGCGCAGCAACCAGTTCAGTCTGGTGCCTCGGTGCAGCTAATTACTTCATCAGGATTCTGTAATGTCGTCGTGCCAAACGTTATTGGACAGACATTTGCTGCGGCACAGAATTCACTGCAAGGCCAAGGTCTTTCAGGAACGCAGGCTATTGCACTGCCATCGAGTTGCCCTCCATCGCAGGCGGGACTTGTAGTTGCTCAGGGCTCGGCTGGTGGGTCGTCTGTGCTTTATAACTCCACAGTGACGTTGAGTGTTTGCCCTGGGGCTGCTCATTAGCTCGTCACGCTAATCATCTAACATCGGTACCTATGGCTAAGAATCGTCGCACAAGTAAAGAAATGGGTCGTTACGTAGCGGCTGAGCAGCGTGGTCGTTACACCGCGAAAACGAAGCAGGACACCACAAAAAGCCCTCGCTGGTTTGGTGCGCTAATTCTTGAACTTCTAGGCTTTGGACTCTTAGTCATAGTTATGAACTACCTGAACGTACTTCCTGGTTCAGTTTCTCCTTGGTACTTAGTACTTGGACTTGCAGCAATGTTTGCGGCGTTCTTTCTCGCAACACGCTACAAATAACAAAGCCCCCGCACCCGAAGGCACGGGGGCAATTGTTTAGTTATTAACCAAGACGCTCGATGATGGTTGCGTTAGCAAGCCCGCCACCTTCACACATTGTGATGAGTCCGAAACGGCCACCAGTGCGCTCGAGTTCGTTAAGCAGTGTTGCGCAAAGCTTTGCGCCTGAAGCACCAAGTGGGTGTCCAAGTGCAATTGCACCACCGTTTACGTTTACCTTAGAGAGGTCTGCGTTGTGCTCTTTTTGCCATGCAAGAACAACTGAAGCAAATGCTTCATTGATCTCTACGAGGTCAATGTCATCAAGAGTCATTCCGGCCTTAGCAAGAATCTTTGCAGTTGCTGGAATTGGACCAGTCAACATTGTCACTGGGTCAACACCAGCAAGTGCAAATGAGTGAAACTTTGCACGAGGTGTTAAGCCAAGTTCTTTAGCCTTTGCTTCGCTCATGATAAGAACTGCTGAAGCACCATCAGTGATTTGTGATGAGTTTCCGGCAGTTACTTTTCCATCTTCCTTAAACGCAGGCTTGAGCTTTGCGAGTGAGTCAACTGATGAGTCTGGACGAATTCCTTCGTCTGTCGTCATTAGCTCACTGGTGAGCTTTCCTTCTTCGTCACGAAGATAGATAGGAATGATTTCGTTGTCGAAACGACCTTCGGCGGTTGCCTGTGCGGCACGGCGGTGACTTTCAGCAGAGAAAGCGTCAAGATCGGTACGTGAAATACCCCACTGGTCGGCAATCATTTCTGCGCCAATTCCCTGGCCCTGAAGTCCACCAGCTGGTTCGTAGCGGTCACGAACGGTGGTACCGAATGGAAAGCCTGAGTCCTTGCCAATTGAAGATCCCATGGCTACACGACTCATTGCTTCAACTCCAGCAGCAACAACAATGTCGTACGCACCAGACATAACGCCCTGGGCTGCAAAGTGAAGTGCCTGTTGTGAAGATCCACAC